>SLED01000373.1 GCA_007124945.1 Salinibacteraceae bacterium
GTGTGGCCACATCAGCCTGCGTCAGATCGCACTCGTCGATCAGTCGCTGGTAGCCCAGCGCAATTTCTACCGGATTCAGTTCCTCGCGCTGTAGATTTTCCACCAGCGCCATCTCCAGCATCTCTTCCGTATCAGCCTCGCGCACAAAGGCGGGAATACGTTCCAGACCCGCCTTGCGGGCTGCTCGGAGGCGCCGCTCGCCCGAGATGATCTCGTACTTTCCGCTGCCCAGCGCCCGCACGGTAATCGGCTGAATAATGCCGAGCTGTTCGATGGAGGCCGCCAGCTCTTCCAGCGCCTCTTCCTTGAACTCCTGCCGGGGCTGATACGGATTCGGGCGCACGCTGGTGACGTGTACTTCGGCCACGCGCCCCGCATGTTCATAGCGGTTGCGAATGCTCTGAGCCTCGGGCGAGTCGGAAGGGACGCGCTCCTTGGGTTTCTCGTCCTCCGAGGGCAGTAGTGCGCTCAGACCTTTTCCAAGACGGCGTTTATTCGATGCCATATAGCGATTGTTCGGGAGAATCCCGGGGTTAACGAAAAGAGCGATGCGTTAAAGTGAGAAACCGGTCGCCGGTGTGGTAGACGTCTCTGGCAGGGTCTCTTCAGCCTGGTCGGAGGAGGAGTCCTTCTTATCAGCTCCCGCATTACCGCCGGCGCCTTTCAAAAACTCCTGATTGTTTTCCATGATCTCTCGCGCCAGCGCGATGTAGTTGCGAGCGCCCTTGCTGGTGGCGTCGTAGAGCAGGACCGGCTTACCGAAGCTCGGCGACTCGGCCACGCGCACGTTGCGCTGCACGATGGTCTCGAACACCTTATCGCCAAAGTAGCGGCGCACTTCATCGGCCACCTGGTTGGAGAGGCGCAGGCGCGTGTCGAACATGGTCATCAGCACGCCCTCAATCTCCAGCTGCGGGTTCAGGTGCTGGCGTACGATTTTGATGGTGTTGAGCAGTTGCCCGAGCCCCTCCAGCGCAAAGTACTCCGCCTGCACGGGAATGAGTACGGAGTTGGCCGCGGTGAGCGAATTCAGCGTCAGCAGCCCGAGCGACGGTGGGCAGTCGATGACGACGAAGTCGTACTTCTTTCGCGCGCTTTCCAGCGCCTGTTTGAGGATGCTTTCGCGCTCCATTACATCCACCATCTCGATCTCTGCGCCCACCAGATTGATGTGGCTGGAGACAACGTCCAGGAACGGCATCTCGGTTGATTGAATGGCCTCGTCCACCGAGATATCGCCGATAAGCACCTCGTAGATGGAGGCATCGACCTCACGCGAGTTCAGTCCCACACCCGACGTGCAGTTGGCCTGCGGGTCAATGTCTAGCAGCAGCGTGGGGTGCTCGGTAGCCGCAAAGGAGGCAGCCAGGTTGATGGCCGTGGTGGTTTTGCCCACGCCGCCTTTCTGGTTGGCTACCGCAATGACTTTGCCCATAAGAAACTGTGCTTTCAGAAAAAACCGATGCTAACGACCTCGACACGCGCGTCGAGCGTCAACTTTTCCACGCGCCGGGTACTCCTACAGACGAGTCAGCCCGGAGTGCCGCAGGCGAAAAGGTACAAGGTAGCGAGCGGTAAAGCCAGTTGCTAACGGAGAATTGGTGGAGGGGGTTAGTCGCGAATTTCTTGCGCGATGGCTTCGTACTTCGCAGCATCTTCCTCGCGTCCCCAGTCGGAATAGATGCGGGCAATAATCTCGGCGGTGTATGCCGTGCGTGGGTGGTCAGTACCTCGTTGGTTGACGGACATTTGATAGGCGGACAATGCGTGACTTTCGGCGTCTTCAAACTCTCCAAGGTGCCGGAGTGCCTCCGCTACACCGGCTTCGGCCTCAGCAAGCTGCCAGTGACCATCTGGATGTAGATCCAACTGCATCTCGTAGGCTTCTTTGCGATGCTCAAGGGCGATTTCGTTGCGACCCCAGAAATTATATAGAAGCCCCAGCGCCTCGTGGGTAGTTGCGGTGAGGTGGTGACTGTCGTCGAAGAGATGTTGCATTACTTCAAGAGCTCGAATCAGTGAGCGCTCTGCATCTTCGAAAGTGACGTCAGACTGATCGCCTCGGTCCGCCAATCCTCGAAGAACCAGCCCTTCGATCTGCAGAGTCTGAGCATAACGTATGTTTGTATCCTCCATCGTTGATTCCTGAAAGTCCAGTGCCTCCTGAATGTGCGGAAGTGCGTCATCGTATCGATCAGTTGTATAATAGAGGATGCCCAAGTTCGCATGGGTGTCATACATGGAGGGTCTTGCGCCAACCTCGTTGTAAATTTCAAGCGCGTCGAAGTACGTATTTTCAGCCTGCTCGTATTCACCCGTGTAATAGAAAGTTACACCGAGGCTATTAAGAATTTCGGCTCGTTGAGCCAGCATCTCTGCATCGGAGGATTCCAGAAGTTCGAGAGCCTCCGTAAAATAATCGATTGCATTCGCGGGGCTGTCTGACTGCCGATGATAAACGCCAATATTGTGAAGTGTCGCCGCCCGCTCACTTTCAACTCCCGATGTAGATGCGTCAAGAATTTCGAGCGCCGCTGTGAGATGTTCGTGAGCTTCAGAAAACCTGTTCAGCCCCATATAGGTGTCCCCGAGTTCTCGCAAGGCTCGGGCCTTATCAACTGTCGGGTCCGCTTCTACATTCGCTAAGATCTCAATTGCTCTTAGGAGGGATGCCTCGGCTTCATCAAAAGATGACAGGTTTTTGTAGATGGTGCCGAGCGTTGTAAAGAGCTGCGCTTGCACTTCTGGCTGATCGCGAAATCCTTCTGCTACCTGTTCTGTGGTGCCTTCAAGTACCGAACCGATAGGTCGGTCAAGACCTCCGCCTGCCATCGGATCAGCGGCTTCGAAAAGGTCTACGACAAAAGCCAGTGCCTGCTCATTCTTCTCAGACTCCTCCTGCGCCCGGTCCCGCTCCTCCGCGGCCACGCTGGCCTGCCAGAGGGCTGCGGATGCGCCTGTAACGAGGAACAGCAGCGCGACCAGACCCGCAACAACCGCCGTTCGGTTTCGCTTCACAAACCGCGAGGTGCGGTAGCGCCACGTAGGCTCGCGCGCTTCCACCGGAAGGTCCTCCAGGTGGCAGTCAATATCGTCGGCGAGTGCGCGCACCGATTCATAGCGCCGCGTGGGCTCCTTGCGCAGTGCCTTCAGCACGATGTTGTCGAGGTCGCCCTCGAGCGCGGAGGGTGCGTGTGTCAGGGTATCGTCGTTCGCCTGAGATGCTGCTTTCTTCGAGGGGAGCGTTGGGTTTTCCTCAGCGATGATGCGCTCCCACGACATCGGCGATGCATCCGAGAGGTCGAGCGGCTTCGTCCCGGTCAGCAGCTCGTAGAGCACCACGCCGAGGCTGTACACATCCGTGGCAGTGGAGACCGGAGCGCCGCGTACCTGCTCGGGGCTGGCATAGTGTGGAGTAAGCGCGCGTTCTTGCGTGGCGGTGAGGTCGGCCCGGTGGTCCGGGTCCAATAGCTTTGCAAGGCCAAAATCCAGAAGATGCACCCGGGGCGGGGCGCCGTCTTCCTGCGTCACAAAAATGTTCGACGGCTTAAGGTCCCGGTGCAGCACCAGCTTGCTGTGCGCGTACTGCACCGCATCGCAGACCTGCCTGAAGAGCGAAAGTCGCTGTTCCAGCGAGAGGCCCCGTTCCTCGCAAAACGTATCAATGGGCTGGCCGTCCACGTATTCCATCACCGCGTACGGGCGCCCGCCGGTGGTGACGCCCGCATCGTACAGCCGGGCAATGTTGGGATGCTGAAGATCGGCCAGCACCCGCTGCTCGAGGGAGAAACGCTCGCGCATGGCCTCGTCATCAAGCCCCGGCCGCAGCACCTTAATGGCCACCAGCCGCTCCACCGTCTCACTCCGTTGCCACGCCAGGTAAACTGTACCCGATCCGCCCCGGCCAAGCGGACGAATCAGCCGGTAGGAACCGATGGTAGTCCCCGGCTCCAACTCCTGCTCAAACAGCGTGTCCGCCGATTTCTTCAGAAACTGCGAAGCCTTCTGTCCAGCCTGCAGCAGCGACCACACCTCATCGAACAGCGCCTGGTCGTTCCCGCAGCGTTCGCGCAGCTTCCGCTCCTGCTCCTCGGGCGGAAGGTCAATCAGTTCATTGTACAGCTCCTGTACGACGTTCCAGTCGTGTTGGCTCATAGTCGTGGGAAGTATTCCTCAGGTAGGATCGTCCGATTGGTTTTCCTCCATGAATCGGTACAGCCAGGCCTTGGCGGCGGCCCAATCGCGTTGTACCGTGGCACGGGAGACGTCCAGTATCTGGGCAATCTCTTCGCCGGTCAGACCGGCGAAAAACCGCAGTTCCACCACCAGAGACGCCCGCTCCGAGACGGATGCAAAGGAAGAAAGCGCCCGGTCGAGGTCCAGGACGAGGTCGATGGTGTCGCGGTGTCCAGGGCCGATGCGCTCGGTAAATGTAATCTCGGGCGCATCACCACCGCGCTTCTCCGCCTTTGCTCGCCGCGCGTGGTCTACGAGAATCCGACGCATCGCCCGCGCCGCCAGGCGCATGAAATGGTGCTTGCTATTCCAGTCGGGCCTTGAGCCGCCGAGGAGACGCATGTACACCTCATGCACGAGCGCCGTCGGCGTCAGCGAATGGTTTCCATGCTCACGCTGCAGTTGCTCCCGCGCCAACGCCTTCAGTTCATCATAGACCAGGCGAAAGGCCTCATCGTAGCGGGCCGTCGATTCACTCTGCGCAACGAGTTGCTCAAACGCTGTCATCAGGGGGTGGGAGGAAGCCAAACAGCAATTAGAATTAGTAATGTAACGACATTTATCTGATGTCGGCGTGCTCCAGATACTATTACCGATTATAAAGAAATGGATTAACGACCACACGCATCAAGTGAGTGTATGGATGAAGCAGGGAGAAAAGTGCTCTTTGCATGCGACAGCTTTTGTCCGTTTTGCGCAGTTATGGATGTGGGGAAAGCTCCGTGGATGGGCTGCTGAGTGGGGCAGCGCCATCTGCGGAGCATCCTGTGTGTCAGGTTTATCGACCCATCATTGCTGTGGACAGACTGCACCGTGCATATCAAAATCTGATCTCAGCTGCTCCCCGGCGGTGGGCAGTTGAGTGCCTGGCGTACTACTGCTTTTCTACCACTATTGCGTATCTACAAGTACAGTCCCCGCACGGGTTACTACCGGTGAAAGATGCTTCGCCGGAAGATATGATGGATGGGCTGGCGCTGCAGGTCATCGGCCGCTTATTCGAGAGAGACCGGCACCAGCACTTCAGCTATCTCCAAGAGAGAGTAGAAGCAGTTTCCGGCAAGCGACGGGTACCACTGGTGTAGATTCAGGCTTAGTTGAAATTAGAAACAGCAAGGGGTTCCTTCCTGCTTTATCGTTTGCCGACGAATCAAGCAAAAAAGAACCCCATGCCTACAACGCAATCTACCCAAGCCACAGGACATTCTCCAGCACTGCCGCAGGTGCTAAGCCAACTCGCACAGGAAGACCTGCAGGTGAAGTTGCACCTTCTACA
>SLED01000147.1 GCA_007124945.1 Salinibacteraceae bacterium
ACACGCAGTTTAAGGTGAAGTTGATTCAGCCGGTGGCGATGGAGGAAGGCCAGCGTTTTGCGATCCGTGAGGGTGGCAAGACGGTAGGCGCCGGCGTAGTCAGCAAGATCCTCGACTAACATAGCGATTGACCTGAATACAAGATGGGGGTGAGCGCGAAGCTCGCCCCCGTCCTTGTTCACTGAAAGAAATCTGTTGATATGGCTACGCAGCAAAAAATAAGAATCAAGCTTAAATCGTACGATCACACGCTGATCGACAAAAGTGCGGAGAAGATCATTCGCACCGTGAAGTCGACAGGTGCGATCGTGAGCGGACCAATTCCGCTGCCCACGAAAAAGAAGATCTACACCGTGCTGCGTAGTCCGCACGTAAATAAGAAAAGTAGGGAGCAGTTCGAGACGCGCAGTCACAAGCGCCTGATCGACATTCTCTCTACCAGTAGCAAGACAGTCGATGCGCTGATGAAGCTTGAGCTTCCCAGCGGTGTCGACGTCGAAATCAAAGTGTAATTACAAGCTGTTGCGGTAAGACGCAGGCTTATCAATCCGGTCGCACAGGCGACCTACAAAACTACGGATTGCAATGAGCGGCATGATTGGAAAAAAAATCGGAATGACCAGCATCTTTGATGATGCGGGCAATAACATTCCCTGTACCGTTATCGAAGCAGGCCCAAACGTGGTCACCCAGGTGAAGCATGCCGAGGGCGCAGACGGCTATGACGCCGTCCAGTTGGCTTATGGCGACAAGCGTCCCTCTCGGACTCCTATGGCCATGGAAGGGCACTTCGAGAAGGCTGGTACGGGCCCGAAGCGCAAAGTAAGCGAGTTCAAGAAATTTGATCGCGAGGTTGACCTTGGTGATGAAGTAATCATCGAAGATCTCTTCGCTGAAGGCGACATCATTGACGTAGTCGGCATCTCCAAAGGAAAAGGTTTTCAGGGTGTCGTAAAGCGTCACGGATTTAGCGGCGTTGGGATGCAGACCCACGGACAGGGTGATCGCGAGCGCGCTCCCGGTTCGATCGGGGCTTCCTCCGACCCATCTCGCGTGTTTAAGGGGATGCGGATGGCGGGACGCATGGGAAACAAGCGTACGAAAACGCAGAATCTTGAAGTCGTCAAAATTATCGCCGATCAAAACCTCATTCTGGTTAAAGGCAGCGTGCCAGGACACAAGGGTGGGTTTGTCGAGCTCTACAGTAAGACAGCGTAATGCGCTGTTAACTCACCCCACTTGCCAAACATAGTTGAGATTATAGAGTCATGAAACTTACAGTACACAACGCCGACGGTACCGATAGCGGTCGCACTGTGGCACTTGATGAAAGCGTCTTTGCTATCGAGCCGAACGACCATGTTATCTGGCTGGATGTACGGCGCGTGCAAGCGCACCAGCGTCAGGGTACTGCCAAGACGAAGGAGCGCAATGAAGTGCGCGGTAGTGGTCGTAAGCTGTATCGGCAGAAGGGTACAGGGCTGTCTCGTGCTGGAGATGCAAAGTCTCCCATCCGCAAGACGGGTGGACGCGCGCATGGCGCACGCCCTCGTTCCTACGACATTCGGCTATCGAAAAAAACCCGGCAGCTCGCCCGTCGCTCTGCGCTTTCGTACAAAGCAGCCGACGACGCTATCTTCGTTGTCGAGCCTGTAGAGCTGGAAGAGCCGCGCACGCGCACCGTCCGTGATCTATTGTTTGCTCTTGACGTGGCAGATAAGAAGGTGCTGTTGCTTACGACTGAGCACAGCCCGGTGCTGTACCGCTCGACCACGAACTTGCAGAACGTCAGCGTGCTTGAGGCCCGCAACGCCTCAACCGTTGATATCCTGAACGCCAACGCCATTCTCATTGAGGAAGGCGGCGTTGAGATCCTGACTGAGCAGCTTGCCACCGGGGCCACCGAAGTGGCCGCGTAATTTCCGCCATGCATCCCGCACATTAGAAGACCCGATACCTCGTTATGAGCAATAAGATTTTGCTCCGTCCCCTCGTGACGGAAAAATTGACGTATCAGATGGCGGAAGGCAAGTATGCTTTCGTCGTAAAGTTTGACGCCAACAAGGGTCAAATTAAACGTGCCATTAAGGAGCGCTATCCTGGTGTTCGCGTGTTGAAGGTTAACACCATGATTCAGCGCGGCAAGCGTCGTACGCAGCAAACGCGCCAGGGTATCATTCAGGGTCGCACATCCGCTTATAAAAAGGCGATAGTGACGATCGACCCCGAAGGCGAGCAGATTGACTTCTTCGAGGAAGTATAAACGCAGCCTGATTCTTCGCACAGAGCCTCACATGCTACTTCTACAGGGCGCAGAGCGAAGCTGCGCAGTTAAGCCCTCCAGAAATACTACAAGATTATGCCGATTAAAAAGTTAAAACCAAATACACCAGGGCAGCGGCAACGCTCAGTTGCCGACTTCACGAAGCTGACGAAGAAGAAGCCCGAGCGCAGTCTGGTTGCCCCGCTCAAGAAAATGGCGGGCCGCAATAAGCACGGCCGCATGATGGTGCGTCACCAGGGTGGCGGACACAAGCGTCGGTACCGCGTCATCGACTTCAAACGCGACAAGTTCGGTGTGCCGGCAAAGGTTGCCAGCCTTGAGTATGATCCGAACCGCTCAGCGTGGATTGCGCTACTCGTGTACGCTGATGGCGAGAAGCGCTACATCATTGCCCCGGATAACGTGGAAGTCGGCCAGACGGTAGTAAGCGGCCCCGATGCTCCGCCGGAGCCGGGTAATGCGCTCCCGCTTGAGAATATTCCGCTGGGTACCAACGTGTTTGCGATCGAGATGAAGCCCGGAAAGGGCGCCCAGATGGCACGCTCGGCCGGCACGTACGCGCAGATTACAGCCCGCGAAGGTAAGTATGTGACGCTGAAGCTACCTTCAAACGAAGTGCGGATGGTACTGGGTACGTGCATGGCTACGATTGGTACCGCCAGTAATCCGGAGCACATGAACATTGAGCTCGGGAAGGCCGGCCGTAGCCGCTGGCTCGGTATTCGCCCGAAGACGCGTGGCGTTGCCATGAACCCGGTGGATCACCCGATGGGCGGTGGAGAAGGCCGGGCCTCAGGTGGACATCCGCGCTCCCGCAAAGGCGTACCGGCGAAGGGCTATAAGACCCGCTCACGCAGCAAGAAATCCGATAAATACATTGTGCGGCGGCGCAACGAGAAGAAGTAACCGTACGCTTACTACCGCTACACGCTTTACCCGTACCACGACCTTGTACCTATGGCACGATCTCTAAAGAAAGGACCTTTCGTCTATTACAAGCTGCAGCGAAAGGTGGACGAACTGAATAAAAGCGGCAAGAAAAAGGTGATTAAAACCTGGAGCCGTGCATCGATGGTGACCCCTGAATTTGTGGGTCACACGTTCGCCGTGCACAACGGCAAACAGTTCGTGCCCGTCTACGTGACGGAGAACATGGTGGGTCACCGACTGGGTGAATTTGCACCGACGCGCACGTTCCGCGGTCACGCCCTCGCGCGTAAGGATCGCCGCGTGAAGCGATAGCAGCTGCGACTAACGAAACCGTAATTCAGTGAATGGGCACAGCGTGCCCAACAGAACCCCAGTATTATGGAAGCACGAGCCATTCAAAAATATATCCGCAGTTCGCCCCGGAAAATGCGTCGGGTCGTAAATGCGGTGCGTGGTAAGTCGGTCGCGGATGCTATGGGCATCCTCCACTACCAGCCGCATGCGGCTTCCAAGCCGGTTGAGAAAACGATTCAATCGGCGGTGTACAACATGATTGACCAGTACCCCGACGAGCGTATTGATGAGGAAGGCCTTGTCATCCGGGAGATCCGGGTCGATGAAGGGCCACGCTTCAAGCGCTTTCGTCCCGCTGCACGTGGGCGTGCGGCACCGTACAAGAAGCGCCTCAGCCACCTGACCGTGGTTATTGCTACGGTGGATGAGGTGGAAGAAGACGCAGCGACCGCATAACAATACCAGCATCATTGCACACGAGATAACGGAGTCAAGCCTTGGGTCAGAAAACACATCCAACCGGATTTCGCCTTGGAATTATCAAGGGGTGGGATTCGAACTGGTACGCCGAAAATAATCTGCCGGAAAAACTCGTCGAGGACGAGGAGGTACGCCGGTACCTCTACACTCGTCTGAAGCGGGCCGGCCTCAGCCGCGTCGTGATAGAGCGAACGCCAAAGCGCGTAATCCTTACGCTGCACACCAGCCGTCCCGGTGTGGTCATCGGTCGCGGTGGTAGCGAGGTAGAGAAGCTGCGTGAAGAGCTGAAGGTCCTGACGAACAAGGACATTCAGATCAACATCAACGAGATCAAGCGTCCTGAACTGGATGCCAGTCTCGTGGCGCAGAATATCGCCCAGCAACTGGAAGGGCGTGTGTCCTTCCGCCGTGCGATGAAGCAGGCTATCACAGCCGCGATGCGTATGGGGGCGCTCGGCATCCGTATTCGTGTTGCCGGTCGCCTTGGCGGTGCAGAGATGGGCCGCGTTGAGCAATACCTTGAAGGGCGCGTCCCGCTGCACACCATCCGCGCGGACATCGACTTCGCGAAGTCAACGGCGTTTACCATCTATGGCACCACGGGTGTAAAGGTGTGGATCTACAAAGGCGAAATACTTGGCTCTCCTGACCTTAGCCCGAACGTGCAGGCGCAGCGCCAGCAGATGAAGCAAATGAAAGAGCCGGAGAAACGACGCCGTGGACGCGGTGGTCGCCGCCGGTAAGTACCCGACCTCGAACGCTTAGCGACCGGAACGCTTCGGTCCCCGCATAAAGTCCTGTTTGATATACCATGTTACAACCGAAACGCACAAAGCATCGCAAGATGCAGAAGGGTATCCAGAAGGGTAACGCGACGAGAGGCACCCGCGTAGCCTTCGGTGACTTTGGCATCAAAGCCCTGGAGCACGGCCGCATCACGAGCCGGCAGATCGAAGCTGCGCGTGTGGCTATGACCCGACGCCTGAAGCGCGTCGGTAAGGTGTACATACGCATCTTCCCGGATCGGCCCGTAACCAAGAAGCCCGCGGAAGTCCGGATGGGTAAAGGTAAAGGCTCCGTGGAGGGCTATGTGGCTGTGGTAAAGCCCGGCCGCATTCTCTTTGAGATCGGAGGTGGCGTGCGGCAGGAACTCGCGCTCGATGCACTGCGCCTGGCAGCAGCCAAGCTTCCCATTAAGGTGAAGTACATCATCCGGCCTGACTACCAGCCAGAGGAGCCCAAGAAGTAACTCCGGTAGCGCCCCTTATCTCGACTAGGCAAAACTTGCAGCGACATTATGAAAGCTGAAGATATCAGAGACTTTAATATTCGGGAGATCAAGCAGCGAATCCAGGAGGAGAGTGAACAGCTCAGCCACCTGAAATTTCAGCATGCCGTGACCGGCCAGCTTGAGAACCCGCTAATTCTCCGGCAGAAACGCCGCCTCATCGCTCGCCTCAAAACCATCCTGAATGAGAAGGAGACGGCTGGTGAGGTAGAGCCTGAGATAGAAGC
>SLED01000006.1 GCA_007124945.1 Salinibacteraceae bacterium
CCCAACACCCCTTTACCAAAAGCCGCTTAACTTTGAAGCCTGACAGAAGACGCCTTTACACAATTATCGTGACTTGATCCTACCATCTCTAACCAGTAGTGTGTCCCCACGCGCTCGTGCCAACACAGGGCCGAGATATTCACCAGGACCTTGCCCGGCACGCCCTATCTGCCGCACGTCACTGGCATTGGCTGGTACATACAGTACAACCCGGTCTCTACCGGATGCGATAACAAAATCGCCATTCGGAAGAGACTCGATGTCTTCAATGAAACTCAGTATCGGCGTGTCTTCCGAAATAACAATGTCGGTTGTAGCGTCCAGGCGCAAACGTTCATTCTCCGACACTATAGACTGAGCTGAGGAATATGCTGCGAACGTGAATAAAAGGGTGCAACAGGCTATCAGTCGAAGAATAAGTTTTCGTGACATAACATTATTTTTGTACAAAGTATCGATGCAAATCACTATTGCGATGATTTGCGCCTCTATTCTATTGGATCATCGGAATCATCGTCACCGCATCCCGGACAGTTATTTGCAATGAGCAATGCCTGACAGATTGAGTTGCCATCTGCATCGCAACTTGCATAGTCTGGTCCATGATATTTTGGTTCCCATATCTGCATGCAACCTAATTGACATTCAGGATCATCAACGTTCAGAAGCGCCTGGTGAGAGACCGTACTCTCTGCGCAGAGGTAATCCAATCTGGCGTCTTTAGCCTCTGGGGTGTAATTTACTGCCCCGATACAAACCATTAGAAATAGACCAATAGTAAGGACGACAGGAAGGCGCAAAGTTAGATTCTTCATAGCGGTGGGATTTATTTCTGAGAGAGAACCAACTGAATTCGAATATATGATATTTTTTTCGTTAGAAAGCCTGGGGGGGGCATTCCACATTTCCTCACATAACATGAGTCCTGCGAAGTAGCCTCCTGTCCTTTTTAGGAATCCAGTCCGAGCCCACTACAAGATTATGACACCAGTTCCTTGCAAAACCGTCCAACAGGCCGCGTGCTTAAACCAGGCATATGTCCACAAGAGCCGTGTTAACCCCGCGACGCTCACCTATGCTTAGTCTGAAATTGGATGGTACGTCGTGTGGACTCCATCTTGCCTTCAGCTAATGGCCGCTGCTACCTCGCCTCCTTCGGCACGTCTACCCTATAGCCAGCGAGACTGCATGGCTTATCTAAAAAAGGCCCGACCGGTCGGCCGGGCCTTCCCCACCATCGACATACGTGCATCGAGTATGCAGCGTATGCCCATCGTTCATTTAGTAGATGCGAGACTCAGGCAGGAAAGCGGACACGACCGAAAAGATTTTTTCAGACTTAGCTTAATAGCTCCCGTCTGAGGTTCTGAAGACGCGAACACGAGCACTTTCGCTCAGAAGCGCGGCTGCCCGAGGCCGTCACCATACCCGGTCATCTCCACATATCCGCGCCCGGATACCTCCTCGCCCCGATGTGTGCCCCCAACCTCGATAGCACCCTCGTAATATCGCACGGAGACGTTCATCTCCTGGTCGGGGAAGAGGCTTTCGATGGTGAGGTCCAGCTCCTCGCCGGGGATGCGCAGTCGCCAGCGGATGGGGTATTCCCCACCTGAACGCGGGCTCGTCCATCGCTCCAATACTTCCAGTTCGCCGTCCCCCTCGTGCAGGGATACTGTGTTGCTGTTGGGGTCCACCACCGTGCCGGAGGTGTACGGACTCCGCGAGCCGCCTTCCTCACGCAGTTCGTAGTACATCAGATCGTAGCCGTTATCGAGCTGCACGGAGAACCAGTCCCACCCCACCTGCTCTTCCGTCAGTGCTGAAGTGCTCCACTCGTGGTCCATCCAGCTCTCGCCGCTCACGTTGAAGGTCTCGCCATCGATCGTAATCTCGCCGCTTGTCTCCATGCGAGTGAAGGAGATGTAGTACGAAGCATTACCCGCATCGGGACCCTTCGGATCGTAGCCGCGGTCGCCGTGGAAGACCTTCGGCTTCACAGGGTCGACCGTTAGATCCAGGCCAAACGCGTCGTCTTCCGCACGAATCCGCATCGGTGTGGTATCCTCGCCCACGGCTTCGGTCGACCAGTCTTCCAGCCAGATCCGAAACGGCTCGGCCTGCGCGCCTGCCAGCTCCGCCGCTCCCCGGCTGAAACGCTCGGCGCCGTAGTGCAGGTCGTTCTCCACATCGGCCACCGCCAGATGCGCGAGGAAGAGCTGGTTGGTTGCCCAGTTTGAGGAGCGATCAACCTCCGCCGTATCTGGCGGCGTGAGCTGATTGCGGAAGATGGTGAACTGATAGCCGAAGCGCCGGCCATCCTCTCCCGTTAGATTTCCGGTGTAATACCACCACTCCGTGCGGTAGCCCGGATGCGGTCCGTGATCTTCCGGAAAGGAGAACTCCTTCGGCCCATCTGCCCGGAGAAAGCCCTCCGCATCGCCGCTCAGCGCCTCTGCCGGAGAAACCGTCCCGCCGATTTCGGCCGGATCATCCCCCAGTACGTACCAGAGCGCCAGGGCGATGGCTGCCACGACGAGCGTTATGATGATGAGACGCGTGCGCATCTAACAAATAGATGTATTTGGAAATCTAAAATTCCGACGGTTCATTCCTCCCGCAGGGCATCGGCCGGATTGGCCTGTGCCATCTTGTAGGAGGGATACAGCCCGGCCAGGAGTGCGGCAACGAGCGCCAGCGCGACGGCCTGCAGCAGGATCTCCGGGCTGACATCGAACTGCAGCGTCCAGCCGAAGGAGCGGCGGTTGATCACGTAGACGAGCACGGTGGCGAGGATCATGCCGAGCGGGATGGCCAGCAGACCCGCCATCAGGCCCATCACGCCGGTCTGTGAGGTGACGTACTTCCAGAGCTGTGAGGGCGTCATCCCGTTGGCACGGAGCACCGCCAGCTCGCGCGATCGCTCCAACTGCAACGCCATCAGCGCGCTCAGCACGCCGACAAACGCTACCAGCACCGCGAGCAGTCGCAACACCACGGTGACGGTAAACGTGCGATCGAACACCTCCAGCGATGCCTCACGCAGGGCGATGTTGGACCGGATGAACACCTCCTGCCCCTCCGGCACCATGCCGCGCAGGCTTTCGACTAGACTGTCTACGGACTGTCCTTCGGCTGTGTAAAGCGCCAGGCCGGAGATCGCTTCGTCGTCGAAATACCGGTTATACACGGAACGGTGAATGGTGATGGCACCTACGTCCGAGGCGTAGTCGTAGTAAATGGCCTCTACAGGAAACGGCCGCTGCCCGCGGTCCGTCTGGATCTGCAGCGTATCTCCCACTGCAACATCGTTACGGAAGGCGTACGGCTCAGAGACCATTACGATTGGCTCCTGCTCGAACCGGTCCCAGACGCCCAAGCGTCCTTCCTTCAGGCGGTAGGCGCCTTCGGTGCGCGGGCCGGTTTCGATGGCCACGAGCTCGCTCTGTCCGCGATCCGTGCGCACGCTGACGCTGCGGACCGTGTGGGCGTCGCGAACGCCCTCAGCCGAGCGGAAAGTGGCCACGACGTCGCCATCCAACGTGGCATCGGCCTGACGGAAGACAAGACTTGGCGGCTGCACGTACACGTCGGCCTGCAGCTGCCCTTCCAGCCAGACTTCCACCGTGTTACGAAAGCTGTCGATCATGACGCCGACGCCTACAGTAGCTGCAACCGCCACCACGAGCGCGGCGATGGCCACGGACGTCCGGCTTAGCGTGGTGACGACGCCCCGCGTGGCCATCCGTCCAATCAGCCCGAAAAGGCGATCCATCACCGGGCGGAACCCTCCCGCCAGCAGGATGACGACGAACGGGATCAGCAGGGCAAAACCGAGGATGAGCAGGAAGAGCGCCGAGTAGCTGAGCGCGATGCTCTGGCTTGGAATGAGCAGGAGGCCGCCTCCCACTCCGCCGAGCAGGGCCCCTGAGATTGCCAGCCGCGGCGCAGCCTTCCGGGCCGACGACTCGGTAGCGGATCGCTGCAGCACGGTGCTTGCCGGCGCATTGGTAGCCTCACGGGCGGGCCAGAGCGTCGCGGCGAGTGTGGCGCCCAGCCCCAGCAGGACACCCTTCGCGAGCGTCCAGGCGTCTACCGACAGCTGCCGAACAGTAAGCACATAGTAGAGGTCGTTGATCGTCTGCGTGACGAGCACCACCAGCCCCTGCGCCAGCAAGATGCCCAGCGCCAGCCCCACTGCCGTTCCCAGCACGCCGATCAGGAGCGCTTCGCCGAGAATGAGTCCCCAGATCTCCCGACGCGTAACCCCCAATGCCCGCAGCCGGCCGATCAGCGGGCGACGCTGCACGACGGAGAACGTCATCGTGTTGTAGATCAAGAACATCCCGACCACGAGTGCCAGCAGGCTGAGCGCCTGCAGGTTTAGCTCGAACGCCCGGGTCATCTGCTCCACCG
The DNA here is from genome assembly GCA_007124945.1 of Salinibacteraceae bacterium. Taxonomy (GTDB): domain Bacteria; phylum Bacteroidota; class Rhodothermia; order Rhodothermales; family Salinibacteraceae; genus Tc-Br11-B2g6-7. The sequence goes on from SLED01000006.1 coordinate 4,417, forward strand.
TCTCGGTGCGCGCCTCCGAGCGCTCCAGCGCCGCGCTCTCCGGCAGGATGCTCTCAATGCGCGATCGCTTCTCATCGTCGCCGCTGTCCAGAATCAGATCGATGCGGCTCAGGCGTCCCTCCATCCCCAGCAGCTCTTGCGCCGTGCTGACGTCCATCACCAGCACGCTCTCCAGCGCGCGCTCGCTGCGCTCGTTTTCGGCGGCCAGCAGACCTGCAATGCGGAGCGTGTGCTCTCTCCCGCCGATGCGGATCTGCAGCTCATCCCCCGGATCCTTGCCCAGCGCCGCCGCCACCGGCTCGGCGATCAGCGCGGTGTTACGCTGCGCCATGAAGCTCTCCAGCTCGATGCCGGCATCCTGACTGGCATACGAGCGAAACGGCCCTTCGGCGATTGGATCAACACCCAGCAACTGAAACGTGCGTCCGGCCTCCGGGATGGTGGCGTGTCCTTCCACCACCGGCGCTACCGGGCGAATCCTCTCCTCGACGCGAAGGAGGCGGTAGACATCCTCGTCGAGCTCTTCCCCCGCCCCGCGCACCTGATGGGTTGCCCGTCCGGTGACGGTCTCCGCCGATAGCTCGAACGCTTCCTGCGCGCTGTAATTTGCCAGGTCGATGGATACGACCATCGCCACGCCCACCGCCACGCCGACGATGGACAGCCCGAAGAGCCACGGATGGCTCCAGAGGTACCGCATGCTGGAGCGCCAGAGCGAACGGGTCATGACGGCGTGGGGACGGACTGCGAATCGAACACCTCAAGCGTGCCGCCCTGCAGGAAAAGCACGCGGTCGGCCACCTCGCGGAGGTCGTGGTCGTGCGTGGCAACGAGCATCGTGCGGCCCGCCTTCCTGACGAGCCGATCGAGCACCTGCAGTACCTGCTGCCCGGTCTCGTAATCGAGATTGCCGGTGGGCTCATCCGCCAGAATCAGGAGCGGATCATGCGCCAGTGCCCGGGCGATAGCCACACGCTGCTGCTCTCCGCCCGAAAGCCGATCGGGGAACGTACCGGCACGATCAGCCAGCCCTACTTCCTCCAGAAAATGAAACGCCCGGTCCCGATCCTCTGCGCTCGA
>SLED01000319.1 GCA_007124945.1 Salinibacteraceae bacterium
CGTAGGAGGCAATGTTAAACGGGAGCCCGAGGAACGAGTCGACCGAGCGTTGCTGCCACATGAGTGACAGGCGCCCGTCATTCACGAAGCACTGAAAGGCGTAATGGCATGGGGGCAGGGCCTGCTGTTCCACCACGGGGGGGTTCCATGCTGAAACGAGATGCCGCCGGCTATGAGGCTTGCGCTGTAGATTTTCCACCAGCTGCGCGATCTGATCCGCTCCACCGAAATCTCGCCACTGCCTTCCATAAACCGGTCCGAGATCTCCCCACGCACGGGCAAAGGCAGGATCACCCACGATGCGTTGCTCAAACGCCTCCTGGGAGAGCGGCGCGTCGGGATGTGCGTCATTGTAGCGCTGCAACGGCCAATCCGTCCAGATCCGTACGCCCTGCTGAACCAGCGGGCGAATGTTCGTCTCACCCCGCAAAAACCACAAGAGCTCGTGGATGATGCTCTTCAGGTGGACCTTCTTCGTGGTGACCAGGGGAAAGCCCTTCTGCAGATCAAACCGCATCTGATACCCAAACACCGCGATGGTCCCCGTGCCGGTACGGTCCTCTTTACGCGTGCCATGATCCAGGATGTGCTGCAGATACGTCAGGTAGGTTTTCATCGAAAGAGGTGAGCCTGAATGGTGCCGGTGTACTTTGCATGATGCCAAAACGCCGGGTCCTTCGCAAGCAAATTCTGAGCGGAGATGAACTGCGTTTGACGTCGGGGCCATCCCGGGAACGCCTGCTTTCAGGGCGCCGTTGCCTTCACCCAGCGATTGAATGACTCAAAAGCCGATAGATCCATGGATCCCAAACTGCATCAGAAGCAGGCGATGAATCATCTGAACCGTGTCCTCGGGTATGCCCCGATGGTTGCCGAGGATGGGCAGGCGCAGGTGCACCTCACGCAGGAAGACTGGTGGGTGGTAGCAGATGCGCTCTTCAAGATGGACACGCCCGAGGAGATGCTTCCGGACGCCATCGAATCGTACAATCTGAAAAATGAGAACCGCACAATCGTGTTGAACACGGCGGATCTTGAGATTGACGTCGACATCATCTGAGCGGACGCCGGCGAGGCACCTTCAGTAAGCCGCCGTCAGTTGGCCTGCGCTGCGAGGTAAAACCGCGGCGTATGCACGCGGAACCGCTCTCCGTTGAAGCGCTCCATCGTGAAGTACCCCTCCATGGCTCCGCTGAGTGACTCCAGCACACAAAAGCTGCTATACTGGTGCGAGCCGCCCGGTTGAAGGAGTGGTTGCTTACCAACGACGCCTTCGCCATCTACCTCCTGCACCTTGCCCGAGTCCTCCCAGATGTTCCAGTGGCGGCGCAGGAGTTGAACGTCGGTGTCAGTGTCATTGTCGATTCGAATGACATAACCGAAAACGAAGCGCCGCTCGAAAAAGTCCGACTGCTCGTCGAGGTAAAGAGGTTGCACGGTGATATCTACACCATGCGCGGTGGAACGATACCGAACCATAACTACACGCAATCCAAAGATGGTTGATCAATCACACAGTGTTAGTGCAAATACAGTGCCGCTGACTTAATTCTGCATGATTTCAGCGCCGTGCACTGTGCGGGCCTGCTCAACCGCCGCTACCAATCGCTCTACGCGTCGATCGCATACTGGCGCGTCCCAGGCACCGTTTTCTTTGAGTGCGCTTCCTACTATGAAGCCATCAACGAGGGGGTAAAGATCGCTAACATTATCGGGGCGAGTCCCGCTCCCCAAAAGGAGCGGCAGGTCCGTGGCCTCAGCCACTGCATTCAGATCCTTAACAGCGGGTGGCTCACCCGTGTGCACGCCACTGACAATGACTGCATCGGCCTGATGCAACGAGAGGCCTTTCGCGATGTCCGCGACTTTAAGATCACCGGTGAGCGCGTGTGAGGCGTGCTTTTTCTTGACATCGGCAAAAATGGGAATGCCATTCGCACCAATCTGATTGCGATAGCGGATAACCTGCCCTGCCGAAGCCTCCGCCATCCCTTTGTCTGCCACGTGGGCGTGCGTCCACCCTTCAACCCGGATAAAGTCGCAGCCAGCAGCCTGTGCTACCGCAAGCGCTGTTTTATTGGCCTGGAAAAGGACGTGCAGACCAACGGGCGTATACCGGGCGCGTCGCTTAACCGCATAGGCTACCCGGGTCATGTATGCTGCGATTTCAGGGCCCATCTCCCGCTCATGCACGCAGGGAAAGTCGTGCATATTCTCGATAAGAATCCCATCCACCCCGGCGCGCAGGTACACTTCCGCTTCTGCAGCCGCTCGCTCCACCGCACTCTCCATACAGAGAAACCCGGGCACCCCCGGACACGGCCCGGTATGGATCATAGCGATGAGCGGCTTGGGCTTCTCAAACAGCGTTTCGTACTTGATGGGCATATCGCGAAAGGGATGGCGTATAACACGCGTGAAGTCTCAAGCCTACGTCGTCCAACCACCGGCTAAATCGTGCTGTTCCAAATCGTTGCGATTGAAAGGACGAGCGCCCGTTGATGAAGCAGCGACAAAATCGCAAAGGACCGTCAAAATAGGCCTCATATCGGAACCGAGCACGTGTGACGGTAGAATCAACGCACCTGCTATTGCGTTTTCGACGACCAGGAATTCATCTAAAGCAGTGCCGCTTTACCGTAGCGAGCCTTCATGCCCGACTCCACGTCCACATCCTCTGTGACCACTATTCAGGAGGCGACCATTTTGTTTGCCGGCGATTCCGGCGACGGAATGCAGCTTACCGGATCGCAGTTCACGCAGGCAGCAGCGCATGCGCGCAACGACCTGTCCACGCTACCCGATTACCCCGCTGAGATCCGTGCCCCGGCCGGCACCACGTATGGCATAAGCGGATTTCAGCTGCGCTTTGGCTCGCGTCAGATTCGCACGCCAGGCGATGAGGTGGATCTCCTCATTGCCATGAACCCCGCCGCGATAAAGGTGCACCTGCACCGCGTGCGCGAGGGCGGCGCACTCATCGTGAACAAGAACAGCTTTACCGAGCGGGACCTGGAGCTTGCCGATATGGAATTGAACCCGCTGGAGAGCGGTATCCTGTCGGGCTATGAGGTGTTCGAGGTTGAGCTGACACGGTTGACGCGGGAGGCGCTTGAAGACTTCCCACTCAATCGAAAGCAGGTTGACCGGTGCAAGAATATGTTTGCGCTGGGCCTCGCACTGTGGCTGTACTCTCGTCCTCTTGAGCCAACGCAGGACTGGCTTGGAAAGAAGTTCGCCGACAAACCCGATATTCGGGATGCGAACCTGCACGTACTGCAGAAGGGGTATCATTACGGCGAGACAACCGAGGCGTTCGTCGTCCGCTACGATGTGAAGCCGGCTCAGCTCGATCCCGGGACGTATCGTGCGGTGCGCGGGGCCGAGGCTATCGCCCTCGGGCTCGTTGCCGCGAGCAAGCAAAGTGGCCTGCCGCTTTTTTACGGCTCCTACCCCATCACCCCCGCCTCCGACCTGCTGCACGAATTAAGCCGCCACAAGCATTTTGGGGTGATGACCTTCCAGGCAGAAGACGAAATCTCTGCCGCGGGCGCGGCTGTCGGTGCCAGCTTTGGTGGCAATCTCGGCGTATGCGCCACGAGTGGCCCGGGTATCGCTCTCAAAACGGAAACGATTGGACTCGGCGTCATGACCGAGCTTCCGATGGTTATCATCGATATGCAGCGTGGCGGGCCTTCCACCGGCCTTCCAACAAAAACTGAGCAGAGCGACCTGTTGCAGGCTATCTACGGACGAAACGGTGAGGCCCCCGTACCGGTGGTGGCCGCCAGCAGCCCGGCTGATTGCTTCTGGACGATCTACGAGGCGTGCCGCATCGCAACGCGCTACATGACGCCCGTCATATTTCTTGCCGACGGGTACCTGGGGCACGGGTCGGAGCCCTGGCGTATTCCGGAGGTGGACGACCTCCCTGCCTTCGACGTCAACTTTGCCACGGAGGCCAGCCATCGTGCCAACGGCGCGGAGGCGTTTCTCCCGTACGCTCGAGATGAGTTCACGCTGGCGCGCCCCTGGGCTAAGCCCGGCACCAAAGGGCTGGAGCATCGCATCGGTGGGCTGGAGAAGGAGCATGAGACCGGCCACGTGTCGTATGACCCTGCCAACCACCAGCGCATGGTAAAACTCCGTGCGGAGAAAGTGCAGCGCGTCAATGACATGATCCCTCCAACGCAGGTGTACGGAGACGGTAACGGAGACCTGCTTGTTATCGGATGGGGATCAACGAAAGGAGCGATTGAAGCCGCTGTGGATCGCACGCGCGAGCGAGGAGCATCCATAGGGTATGTGCACCTGCGCTACGTGTACCCGCTGCCTGACGATCTCGGGAGCATCCTGCAGCGGTTCGACCGGATTCTGGTGCCCGAACTGAACAACGGCCAGCTCATCCGCATTTTGCGCGACGCCTTTACCCGTCCGATGCTGCCCCTCAACAAGATTCAGGGACAACCTTTCCACGCACATGAGGTGGAGCAGGCCATCGCGGATATTCTTGAGATGAACACCGTGACGGAAACGGCCTGACCCTACTTCATCTGTTCACCGGCAATCATGTTGTTATGCCGAAAGATCAACACTCACATAGCTCAGGCGAGGACGCCAACCGCAATGCGAACAGTCGCAAGGCGGATCCGCCCGCGGGGTCGAAAAAACCTGAGGGCCCTCCGTCCACGCGCAAGCCCGCAGGGCCTCCAGGTTCAAGAAAACCCGCCGGGCCTCCTAAAACACCGAAACCGTCGGGGCCACCCGGTGTCAGCAAGCCGGCGATGCCGCCGAACGGCGGCGCGTCCAGCGAGGAAGCCGGCCTTACACGGAAGGATTTCGCCTCGGACCAGGACGTACGCTGGTGCCCCGGATGCGGTGATTACGCAATCCTGGCAACCGTACAGCGCCTGATGCCGGAGCTCGACGTGCCCAAAGAGAACGTGGTGTTCATCAGCGGAATTGGTTGCTCCGGCCGCTTTCCCTACTACATGGACACGTACGGCTTCCACTCCATCCACGGTCGCGCACCGGCGTTTGCCACCGGGCTTAAATCCAGCCGGCCGGAACTCGATGTTTGGGTTGTTACAGGCGACGGGGATGCCCTCTCCATTGGAGGCAATCACCTGATTCACGTGCTGCGCCGGAACGTGAACCTGCAGATCCTGCTATTCAACAATCAGATTTACGGCCTCACGAAAGGTCAGTACAGCCCGACCTCCGAGCAGGGTAAAATCACCAAGAGCACGCCCTACGGCTCCATCGACCATCCCTTCAACCCCGTAGCCGTCGCGCTCGGCGCCGACGCCTCGTTTGTGGCCCGCACCATGGACCGCGATCCGAAGCACATGAAGGCGATGATGCAAAGAGCCCATGCGCATAAGGGCGCCGCCCTTCTCGAGATCTATCAAAACTGCAATATCTTCAACGACGGTGCGTTTTTCGCCTTTACCGAGCGGGCAACAAAAGCCAAAGA
>SLED01000328.1 GCA_007124945.1 Salinibacteraceae bacterium
AGCGGGTATCGGAGATGATGCCGAGTTGGGCGTGTTGGGCAAGTGCCTCCACAGCTTCGGGCAGACCCTCGGCCAAATCAGGAGGGCCGACGAGCAAGCCTTCCTCAAAAACCCGCACCGTTTCTGCGTGCAGCTCTTCGGGCACCACCAGTTCCAGATCATCCCACAACAGATGGAGGGTCCGGTTAACACTGGGCGTCAGGTGCTCGGTTTGCCAGAGGTGGTCGAGCCTTTCATTCGCTCGCTTGTACGCGGCCATCAGCTGATTCTGGGAGATCGCGCTGCCGGTTGATTCTACCACGTGCTCCAGCTGGCGGAGGCGCGCTTCCTGCCTGATGGAGCCGTTCGTTTCAGCGACTACCATCGTATTCCAGAAGTCAATCGTAATCGCCGTCATGCTATCAAAGCGTAAATGGAAGTGCAGCGCAAGACAGTGTACAGGTCTTCAGGCGCTCAAGATGCCGGATAATCGTTACGAACCAGGTGCGGCGATGGGCGTTGGCCTCCATGCTCATCAACAGACCCTGACACCGAAACGCTATGCTTCTGTTTTCACTTCTTCTGTCAGTCGCTGAAGAGGGTACCCGGTACGCGTCGCAGGCCACCGGCGCCGAGTGGCTTATTTTCGCCAGTATTATCGTGCCTGCGGTACTGCTTGGCGTGCTTGCCTTCATCTCGCGCAACACCACGGTAAGCCGGTAGACTACTCGCGCTCCTGCGGTAGCCGTATCCAGAACGTCGTGCCCTCGCCGGCTTTCGTTTCAAAGCCTACGTCTCCACCGACGTCCTCGACGCTTTTTCGCACGATAGCGAGACCGAGGCCGGTGCCACTGGTTTTGGTTGAGAAGTTGGGTTGAAAGATCTTCTCCTGGAGGTCCTCCGGGATTCCGGTACCGTTGTCGATTACCTCGCTGTGGGCCCACGCGGTTCCGTTTTCAGTGACGGAGGTTGTCTTCACCTGGATTTCCGGCGTGCGGTCATCCGGGACGGCCTGTAGAGCATTTTTGATCAGGTTGATGTAGCTCCGTCGCAGTTCCTCCCGGTCGGCTTCTACTACGAGTGGCGTGTCGGAGAGATCGAGCGAGAGGGTGGAGGCGGCCTCCTCCTGCATCAGCGTGGCGGCCTCTTTGATTACGGCGTTCAGATTGAGGCGCTCAACGTGCCGGGTAGGCATCCGGGCGAACGTGGAGAACTCGTTGGCGATGCGCGCGAGCGCATCGATCTGTTCGATCAGCGTGGTTGTTATCTGGTCGAATGTTTGCGTAAACCGCGAGGGGTCGTGCTGCTGCGCTGCGGTCGCGTCGGCGGACAGTGGCTCCAGCGTGGCATCCTTGAACGCCCGGCGCAGGTGCTGTACCGAGAGCTTCATCGGGGTAAGCGGGTTCTTGATCTCATGCGCCACCTGCCGCGCCATCTCTCGCCAGGCAAGCTGACGCTCCTGCTGGGTCAGCTGCCTCCGGCTTTCCGCGAGCTGGGCCTGCATCTCGTTGAAGGTCTGAACGAGCTCGCCGATCTCGTCCCGCGAGTCTACCGGCAGCGTGCGTTCAAAGCGTCCTTTGGCCACATCCTGAAGCCCGGCGCGGAGGCGGGCGATGGGCTGGGCGAGGGCGCGCGCCAGCGTTGCAGCGGTTAGCATAACAACGAGCACCAGCAAGAGCAGCGCACCGAACAGGTAGGCGATGGTGCGCGCACGTTCTTCTTCGATGCGCTCCTGCTCGGGAAGCGTCGGGACACCAATGACATACCGGGGGCGACGCTGCTCGTCCAACAAAGCGTGATAGCCGGAGGTATAGCGGAAGGTACCCAGGTGGGCATCAGCAAAGGCTACCCGAAACCCGTCGTAGTGGAGGTCGCGGTAGACGGGTGAGGGTAGTCTCTCATCGATGAGGCGGTCGCGGACCAGCTGCGGCCTGCTCGACGCAACAAGCACGCCATCTTCGTACAGGTTAAGATCGCGCCCGACCTGCTGCGCGAGCGACTCGATGCTGATACGGTCCAGCGCATGGTACGGCATCTCCTCCCCCTCGGCTTCCAGCGCAAGCGTTTCCTCCACGCGTTCGAGGTGTTGCCGGAGCCAGTCTCGCACGGCGCTGTCCGTCTCTTCAATGACCATGCGCTGCCCCACCACGCCCACCGCAGCAACGGCGATGATACCGACGACCAGGAAGGCGTTCAGCACGCGATCGCGGAAGCGTACGTAGGGTGCCGGAAGGAGGCCCGCCCGCCGTCGCAGAAACAGCCCGAGCAGGTAGAACGGCAGCGCTACGAACAGACCGGCAACGGTAAGCCGCAGAAGGTAGTACAGATGATCGAACATACCGATCGCCGTGATGCGGACGGCAATTACGGACGGTTCAGCCGGTGGCTGAAGTGCGGTCTCCAGGGCCGGCGACGGTTGCGGTGTGGTTGCCCGGCGGTAGTACGTGAGGAAGCGCTCACCCTCTACCCGCTCCACGCGCCAAACCGCGTCCTCTATGCTCGTTACTCTACGTATTTCGGAATCGAGGCGGTACCGGCCAAAGTGCCGCCCGAAGCTGCGAACAAGCGAGCCATCCCTGAACTCAGCCATCGACAGGCTGCGGTAGAGGTTGCCGTAAGAGCCATCGGGGAGAAGGACGCGTGGGAAGGGCGTGCCCTCATCGAGAAGGGCTCGCTGGGGCTCTACTCGAACCATCACCCAGCCGTGTGCAACCGAGCGGCTCGCAGCCAGCGGGAAAAGCCCGGCAGGTGCCTCCAGTACGGGTGGTGCATCGAGCCGATCGAGCCCAGCGTACTGAAAACGATCGGGCTCACGCCGCCCGGTGAGCTGCTCGATCATCGGGCCGGTTCCGAGGCGCTCGCGGTACATCTGTTGGAGGATGTCGAACTCCAATCGCTCATCCGGCAGATGCGAAACGTGGATCATGCCGGGTCCATCCGCCCGGAAACGAACGCGGGGTTGCCCATCAGGTCCGATAAGGGTAAGGCTCGTGTTGTACGTGCTGAGTGAGGCAAGGAGCGAGCCGCGTAACAGGTCGGTGCCGACTGCCTCCACGGTGTCCGCGGGGACCGCGTCCGAGAAGAGCGCCTGGCGAAGCAGCCGGGTGTTCTGCACATCTGCTATGATCTGCTGTATCCCGAAAACAATGCGCGGATCCTGTCCTTCGTCGAACGAGGCAGCAGCGTCTTCCATCTGGAGGCGGCGCTGTTCATCCATGCCGTGGAAGAATGCCGGGTACAGGACAATGCAGAGCAGAAAAAGTACGAAGAGGATGCTTCTCAGGGAGAGAAAGTGTAGCTCTCGTCCCTGCTGGTCGACGTAGGCGTAGGCAGCTCCGAGTGAGATCGCAACCATGCCGGGTACCACATACCACGGAGCTGCGGCGAGGGGGGAGCCGACAACGAGTGCCACAGCTATGACGAGGGCGCCTGTTACTCCTGCCACGATGCGCAACGGTCGGGGAGGCAGGAGGTATCGCAGCGCGACGTGAGCGAGTCGCAATAATGCAACAGCCAGCAAGACGCCGGTAAAGGCTGTCAGGAGCAGCGTGCAGAACATCGTGACGACCAGCGGCCCGGGTAGTAGTCCCGTGCCCGTTACATAGTCGAGCGTGCTGTCCAGCACGGCGTGCCGGGCCAGTGTGGCCAGGCTGAACGCCAGCAGCGCGAGGACGCTCGCCGCGACGCCGGAGACGACCGCACCTGCGGCAATGCGCGGCAGGGTGGTGGAGTCGTGTGATGAGGGTAGATCAGCGGGAAGCAGCCTGCGCAGCAGGTGCAGCAACGCAAACGCAAAGAACAGCGCGAAGAGGACGGTAACCAGGAAGTCGCCGGTGGAGCGAAGTAGCCCGCCGCCCAGCGCAGAGGCAAAGTGCGCCGGATCGAACAGTGGTGCCAGTGGCGCCCGTGGACGCTGCCACCGCGCAGGCACCTCCAGCCAGAGTAACAGATGGCGAACACCCCACCAGGCAGCGGCCAGCAGCACGAAGGAGCTCACCTGCAGCCCGATGGCTCGCTCCCGGGTGCCCGCGTAGAGACGCCACAATCCGTAGATACCCCAGGCGAGCAACAGCGTAAGCCAGACCGAGATCACGTCGGAATAGCGAAGCGAGAGCGCCTCAATGATTTCAGTCTGTGACGGGCGCTCGGCCCACAGGTACCCGATTTCGTTTCCGTCGGTCGCCTCGATAACAGCGACGTCGGCTGGATCGGCTACCTCCAGGCGTCGCTCGTCGGTGATGAGATCGATGGGCGTTCCCGTTGCTCGCCGCCAGTCGTCTGTAATCGTGTAATCCTGCAGATACTGATTCTGGACGGGCGTGCGCACCTCCAACACGCGCGTCATCCGGATAAACCCGAGCAGCTGTGATCCCTCGCGGACGGGAATCCATTTGCTGAGGGCCAGGCGCGCGTCGTCGTCCTGTACAAGGCGGGTCGCCGGCTCGTCATTCGCATCGGGGATATCGGCATCCAGTCGCGTACCCTGCCAGGCGAGCACGCGTCCTTCGGCATCGAGGAGCTCAGCAACGAATCGTTCCGGAAGCGGGAGATCCGCAAAGTGTCGACCGGCGGGTTCGACTGCGTCATCGGACGGCGAGGTGGGGCTGGCGCGGAGGGCGCTACGCACAACCTGTGCATCGGCAAGCCGAGACCCAACGCTGCGCAGTTCACCCTGGATAGCTTCAAGGTCGGTGAGGGCGTACGCAAGCACCTCGTCCACGGCCTGCTGTTGGCGCTCTTCCACCGTACCCTCCGCGTGCTCCACGTGGACTTGCTGGAGCAGCAACGTGAGGCCCGTTGCGATTAGCAGCAACAGACCAACGAGGATGTAGCGGCCGGTGCGGGAAGTTGTAGCCGCCTTAATACTGCGGTGCATACGGTGCACGCTACCATTGGTGTGAGGAAGAGCTAACGCCGGCGTTCCACGCGAATCTCGCGGACCAGCCAGTCGTCTTCGTGCTCACGCAGGCGAATAAACACCTGCATGGGAGCCTGCCCGCGTGAGGTCCAGTACTCATACGCCATGAACCAGTGGCCCTCGGTACCCGACGTTTCCTCTACCGCGAATTGCTCGGGCGGGTAGTCGCGGAAGAACTCCTCCATGACATAGATGGCCTGGCCACGACTGTAATGCGTGCTGCGGCCGAAAAGCGTCATCTCGATGCGGTCGGTGGCGTACTCAAGCAAGGCGCGGGCGTCGCCGCGTGCGAACGAATCGCGCACCCCTTCGAGCGCTTTCTCACGCGTATCGGGCTCGTCTTGTGAGGTTTCCTGCGCCTGTGCCGCAGGTACTCCGGTCGTAAGTAGGAGCAGGGCGATAAACGGAATTGCACTATGCATGATGGTGGATGTCATGAGATGCTTCAAGGCATCGGAGAGTGCACAAGGCGCCGGGTTTCATCGACTATGGACGCGCCGACTCCCTCTCCTGTTCTTGCTGAAGGGGGATGAAGCATGTCCAG
>SLED01000184.1 GCA_007124945.1 Salinibacteraceae bacterium
CCGCGGCCGCGCAATAGATGGCGTCTCGCACTGGGTTCTGTCGGATGCGTGGTTTTGCTTACATGGATGCCTGTGGTACAGGGTAATCTGTCTCCTAAGCTCGACCTCGTATTTTTGGATGTAGGTCACGGTGATGCTGTCGTTCTGAAAATGCCATCCGGGCAAACGGTACTTGTGGACGCTGGAGAGCGAAACCAGTTTGTCGATCGTGGCAGGCGTACACTCCTTCCCCATCTGCAACGATATGGCATCCAAGAAATCGACACGGCCATCATCTCGCATCCACATGCAGATCACTATGGAGGATTGCCGTCGATAGCGAAAGAGATTCCCATTGGTCGTGTGATCTACAACGGACAGGATCATCCTTCAGCGCTCTTTCAACACAAGATGTCAGTGCTCGATAGCCTGCAGGTGCCTCTCCAAAAAGTAACAGCGGGCGACACGCTACGCATCGACTCAACAGTTCAGATCGATGTTCTGGCTCCTGAACCGGATCATCGGTTTACGTATCGGGAGGCAAATGATACCTCTATTGTTTTCCTGCTCACCTACGGAAGCGTGCGAATCCTTTTCACGGGAGATGCTGAACGATCTGCTGAAGAGATGCTCGTTGACCGCTATGGTGAGGTGTTAGAAAGTACGATCGTAAAGGTTGGACACCATGGCTCAGCGACAAGCAGTACTCCGCCGTTTGTATCAGCCGTTGCTGGGAACGACAGCACCCTGCGGAAAGCCATAGTCAGTGTTGGAACGGGGCACCGCTATGGTCTTCCAAGCCAGGAAGTGGTTGATCGCTGGGAGAGCGCTGGAGCCCGTGTGTTAAAAACTCCTCGCTATGGCGCCGTATGGCTTCAGACAGATGGGGACACCGTCTGGAAAAACTCCTGGCGGTAGGTAGATGGGACGCCCTATCTATAATATTGATATATAAAAAAGTAGTAGGGCTTGTAGTAGGGCCTGTGGAAATGTTGGTGGAGGCGTTCTACACAACCGGAAAGCTATATTGTGCAAAACATCCGGTGTCTTTCCCCGGATGGTCCACACTGGCGAAGCTGGGCAGATGCTTTCTCACGAGACTCACGCGGGTATTTCGGGAGTTATCCACGAGTCCACAACTCTCCACAGCTCGTGCTCGATATCATGGAGAAAGTTCTCCACAGTAATCCACCGTGTGGAATTCCCTGGGCTTTCTGTGGAGAAGCAGGAGGTTCTCCACCGCTTCCAACACTCCCCACTTCTTCCAACAAGTTTGCAACGAGTGTAACTACATTATCCACGGGTTATCCACACTGTGGGGAATATGGCGGAAAAGATTTCCTGTTTATGGTAACTCGCTGATTTTTCAGGGTTTACATAGGTTTCCAAAATGTAACGCCCGGCGGTTTTCCGCGTTATACCAATGTTGATAACATTTCCCGTGAACCTGTAGAGGTGTTATAACGAGGTTTAGTGCAATTCTTTCGAGGGGTGGAAAGCGCGGTGATATTTTAGCTACCCGGCTTGCGAAGCAGTGAAAACATCTCGCTCTTGTAGGCCTCTACACCAGGCTGGTCGAACGGGTTGACGTCGAGCAGGTAGCCGCTCACAGCGACGGCATGTTCGAAGAAATACAGCAGCGCACCGAGAGGCTCAGGAGCGACGGATGCCATCGTCAGGGTCATGACCGGGACGCCACCATCTACGTGGGCATTGCGTGTGCCTTCAAACGCTTTCCGGTTGATCTCTTGCATTGTCTTGCCGGAAAGATAATTCAGGCCATCGAGATTATCCTCGCTGTGGGGTACAGCGAGGTCGCCCCCGTCATCAGCCACCTGCAGAAAGGTCTCGATGAGAAAGCGTTGCCCGTCCTGCACGTACTGGCCGAGCGAGTGGAGATCGGTGGAGTACTGTACGGTGGCTGGGAAGAGGCCGTTACCTTCTTTTCCTTCACTCTCGCCGAAAAGCTGCTGCCACCAGCCGCCGATGCTTCGAAGGCGGGGCTCAAACACGGCAAGTGTCTCGATCGCGAAGTTTTCCTCGTGCAGAAGATAGCGAAGCGCCGCGTAGTCGAGTGCGGGGTTCTGTTCCGCAGATTTCAGCTCCTTGCATGCGGATACCGCACCGTAGAATAGCGATCGGATATCGATTCCGGCCGCAGCAATAGGAAGGAGGCCTACGGGCGTGAGCACAGAAAAGCGGCCACCGACGTCGCGCGGGATCTCGTACTTTTTGTAGGGATGAGCCTTGCGCAGTTCGTTGAGCGCACCGCTCTTGGGGTCGGTGGTAATGATGATCCGGTCGTCGGCGTCATCAAAGTTGGTTTCGAGCCATTGCCGGAGGAAGCGGAAGCTGAGGGCGGGTTCGAGTGTGGTGCCGCTCTTGGAGATAACGTTGAGGTAGACCGACTTGCCGTCGAGGTAGTCGAGGAGTTCACGCACGTAAGCGCCACTCATATGATGCCCGGCGAAAAGGATCTCCGGCGTATGGAGTTTGTCGCCCTCCCGTTCATCCGCAGGAGGGGGCGGCGTTTTGATGTATGGTGTCAGGGCATCAATCACAGCTTTCGCTCCCAGATAGGAGCCCCCAATACCGATGCAGACGAGGACATCAGCCCGCTCACGGATCTCCGTCGCCGTTGCCTGAATATCCTCCAGCAGCGCATCGTTCGGGTCGGTGACCAGGTCCCGCCATCCAAGAAACTCGCTGCCGGGACCGGTGCCTTCAAGTACCTGCCGGTGAGCTGCTTCTACAGCGGGGCGAATATCATCGCGTGCCCCGTCATTCAGGAAGGAAAGAGCGTGCTGGGTCTCAAGCTGAATCATATCCATGTAGTCTCAAAAGCTATGTGACAACGGGCGGCGAAGAGTAAGATGACCTGTGTAGCGGTGTAAAGTGAACCCTGGCTCTGAAAGATCCGAAAAAAAGCGTTACGTTACGACAGGAAGTTTAATCTGACTTGTTATCGGAAGGTGATTTGGTTACACGTTCCAGCACCGACCGAACCACGTTTCGTAATACCGCATAGCACGACTCGTGCTCGAACCAAATTTTACGCATCTCCGCCGATACTATGCGTGGTATCCGCTTGCTTTGTAGATTTACAGGTAACGCGTTGACGGCGGATTTTACTTCTCAACGGTCCATTCATGTTGTTTTTCTATCCGGCGAGTGAATCAACCATTCAAGCCGCTGCTACGGAGGGTCTTTCATCTGATGATGGCATCCGGCTGTATGACAGGCTTGAGGATGCCCTGCAGGTCTCCGAGACTATTCTCGTGGTAGACGGGCTGCAGCTGCGTGGCTCCATCAACCAGGATAGCGACGGCCATTACGCGACACATCTTCCCGCAGCAGCGATCGCAAACGCCGATCCTTATCTGAAGCCAGAGCCTGTTGCGGCGGCCGGGGGATACGTCGTTCGCTACGACAAGGGTGTACCCGAGGTGCTCATGATTTTTCGCCGAGGGGTGTGGGATCTTCCGAAAGGAAAGCTCGATCCGGGAGAAACACCGGAGGATTGTGCGCTGCGGGAAGTTCGGGAGGAGGTGGGCATCGAGGAGCTTACGCTGGTTCGTGCGCTGGATGAAACGGAGCACGGGTATCCGGAAGCGGGAAGGTACCGGGTCAAAACTACCTGGTGGTTTTTGATGCGAACGCCTGAGCGTTCGTTTGAGCCGGAGGTGCTGGAGCACATCGAACGGGTCGCCTGGTTCAAATGGCCGGAAGCCAAGCAGCGTGTTGGCTACGAAACTCTGCGGCTTCACATGGAGGAAATAGAAGCGCGTATTCCCGGTGCAGTTGAGTCGGCCGAGAGGTAAATTACGGGGCGAATCCTACGCCCAGATGGGGGCTGGCCCTACAGGATTACCAAGCGTATTCGGGTGAGAAGATGTATCTTCCGTCTACCAGCCAATCGAATAGAGAGAGGTAGCCATGGACAAGCTTTTGCAGGATCAGGTAGCGGTGGTAACCGGCGGCGCCAGCGGTATCGGGCGTTCCATTTGCCGGCTCTTCGCAGAAGAAGGCGCGACAGTGATCGTGGCCGATCTACAGGCCGCCCCGCGCGAGGGCGACGATCCGCCCATTCACGAGGTGATTCAGGATAAGCTTGGGGGGGAGGCCCGGTTCGTGGAGTGCGACGTGACAAACCCGGAGCAGGTGGCTGACGTGATGGATGTGGCGTCGGAGCTCGGTGGTGTGGACGTCCTCGTCAATAACGCAGGCGTCTTTCGGCAGCACGACTTCCTGTCTATGTCGGTCGAGGATTTCGACTTCATCATGGATATCAATGTGAAGGCGGCGTTCTTTATGGCGCAATCCGCTGCTCGACAAATGGTGGAGAAGGAGCGAGGCGTTATTATTAACGTGTCGAGTGTGGCCGGCATTCAGGGTACGGGTGGTTTTACTACCTACTGCGCCTCCAAGGGAGCGATGCGGCTCTTTACGTATGCACTCGCCCAGGAGCTCGCGCCGAAGGGTATCCGCGTGAACTCGCTCCACCCGGGCCTCATCGACACGAAAATGACGACAGACGATGTGGCCATCATCGGAGCGGAGATGGGAGAGGGCTTCAAGCAGATGATTCCGATGAACCGCTTTGGCCACCCCGACGAGATGGCGAAGGCGGCGCTCTTCCTCGCCAGCGACATGAGTAGCTACATGCAGGGTGCCTCGCTCATCGCGGATGGGGGACTGTTGCGGGTGTGATTTGGTGGGGGCTGTGCTGGGGCCGTCCGGCTTGTCGTTCCGATGCCCCCGGCGATGCATAGGAGAGCGACGGATTGTTACCTGAAAAGACGAAACGAGGAGACGAAGAAACGAGGAGGGTGGTGCGGTTGGGATCCCCGCGACCTATTCTTTTCGCATCACCCTGCGTTTGCCAACGGGTAGGCTTCACGTTAAGGAAGGAATCAACCGTTCTTTCTGGCTACCACGTTTCGTGTATTCTTTCCCTCTCCCGAAGATCTGGGAGAGGGCCAGAGCCTGCCCCGGACGCCGATCCGGGGGTGAGGGTTTGATCATCGGACGACAGTGGTCATTCTTCGGTTGGCCACACTCTCAAGGTAAACCCAGGTCAAGCCACTATATTATGGGTGAGCGATATGCGTAGCTACGCCGCGCCGCAACGCTCAGCTGTTTGGCGGTACGCAAAAGCACGACGGGGGCGTGTTTCATCGCTTCCCCCGACGTCACCTTCGACTCCATACGAGGCCCGTGGCCGACTGACGGAGCGAAGCAGAGCTAAGCGGAGCATGCATTGATGGGGGCTTGCTACCACCGTCTGCATGAGGCTACAGAGATTCACTCCGTCTCCTCACGTACGATGTGTCTAATACCGGTGGCAACAACAGCGCCGTGACGTGAGCCCGTTAAATTAATCATGATGCTATTCGGACCAGTGCTGTAATTCCACGAAGGTGCTTTGTGCTACCGCCGTATGGATCCTCGATCA
>SLED01000378.1 GCA_007124945.1 Salinibacteraceae bacterium
AACGGCACGCGCAAGCCGTATATCCAGCTTAGCTGGACGAGCGAAGACGGTCGCCGTCGCAGCACGTCATTCTCCGTAGAGAAATGGGGATTGAAGCGTGCAGTATGGAATGGCTGTCTACGTTTGCACAAGGAGCGGGAGAGAATGGGTGTAGAAGATCGCGAACAGGATCCTGAGAAAATGTTTGCGACAGCCTACCCGAATATCCTTGAGCGGTACCGCGAAGACTACGAGCAGGACCCACCTCCGCCGCGCCGTCCTGCCGAACTCGACCGGAAAATGCCGGACATGGAGTTCGACGTCGACTAAACTTTATCTGTCGCTGTTACCCGACAGCGCACACATCTAACGTCGCAAGCGCCCGCCTGCCATCCCGCAGGTGGGCGCTATACGTTTAGGAGAGCGCTATCGTTTACAAGCGAGCGTTACGCCATCTGCAAGCGGCAACACGCAGACATGAACGCGGTCATCGCTGCGAATCTTTGCATTCAGCCGGGCCACCGCTCGTACGCTTTCATCATGCGCATCTGGATCGAGCACCCGACCGTCACGGAAAACGTTATCGATCATAACAAGTCCGCCGGGGCGAAGGAGGGCCAGGCATCGTTCGTAATAGGTGTCGTAGGACTCCTTGTCGGCGTCGATAAAGGCAAAGTCAAATGACCCCTGCTCGCCTGCATCAAGGAGGATCTGCAGCGTCTCCGAAGCCGGGGCGATGCGGAGGTCGATGCGGTCGGCGAGTCCGGCCTCTTGCCAGTATGCCTCTGCTGTTGAGGTGTACTCTTCGTTCACGTCACAAGCGATTAAACCGCCTTTTTCCGGGAGTGCGCGGGCGATCGCCAGAGCGCTGTATCCTGTAAACGTCCCGATCTCAATCGCCTTACGGGCATCGAGCAGGCGTACAAGAAAGGTGATGACGTGCCCCTGTTCGGGTGCGATTTGCATCTCGCTTTTTGGATGGCGGGCGGTTTCCGCGCGTAGCTGCCGCATCACGTCCGGCTCCTGCGGCGAAATATCCAGCAAGTACTGATGAAGTTCGTCGGTGAGCGGGAGTGTTTGGTTGGACATGAGACTGTGGATCTACCAGTGTGGCATTAGAATGATTGCTGTTGAAGGCGGAGCCCGCATCCTTCCAGCCAGCGGCTGGTGATACGAATAGCCGCTCGTGTGCCGGGTGTTGAAAGCGGGCGCGCGAACGGCATCACGCCGACAAAGACACCTTGCTCATGCGGGCGGACCTCTACAAGCAACTCCTGGGTGAGCTCCGGCTCATCCACACGAACAAAAAGTATCAGGCGATCATCGCCCAGTGGTCGAGCCGCATCAAGTAAGATTACGTGTCCAGAGTCGAACGCGTGGACTTGCTTTTCGAAGGCATCGACATCAGGGATGGTGCCCTGCAGAATGGCATGGTGCATTGTGCCGGGTTGCGTGGTAATAGTAGGTTTAATGGGATGTGCGGGCTCACTTTCCTTGCAGAAGCGGGCGTGGTAGATGATTTTGCCCTCGTCAATCCACCGCCGGGCGTACTTCGTTTTCCGCGCCGCCGCCGGCGGGTCGGCCGTTGTATCTACAGAGAAATGAGGTGCCGCCTTGCCGTTAGCCACCGAAAAATCAAAATACTCGGCGTGGTCGGTTGTTAGCCAGATGCTGCCTGAGGGCGCAAGGCGTCCGGCTGCGAGTTTAAAAAACGAAGATTGCAGCAACCGGCGGTCTTGATGGCGTTTTTTCGGCCACGGATCGGGGAAGTTTATGTACACACGATGCACGGAATTGACAGGCACGACGTTTCGCAGGATGAAGAGGCCTGAGCCGTGGTAGAGGCGCACATTCGTTGTCCCCGCGTGCTTTAGCCGCCTAAAGGTTCGTGAGACCGAGCCAAGTGAACTCTCTGCTCCCAGAAGATTCCAGTCGGGATGGCGAATGGCGAGGTGTCGCAGGAAGGAGCCATTTCCATGGCCAATTTCGATGACCAATGGGCCGCGCCGGCCGAAAATAGTTTTGGCTGGACAGGGGATATGGCGGGAGGAAAGGTTGAGTAGCATTGTGGGATGATACAGAATTACGACTGTCATGATGCGGACGGTTATCCGCCCGTTCATCCGGGTGTGACCCAAACGTTTTCCAGGAACATCCAATATGAAATGACGTCTCCTTCCGATGTATTAAAAATGTGTCTATACTGGCGCGTTTGCCGCCGGCCAGGCGGCCTTTGATCACTAACCGACAGCAGGTTTATGACCTCGGAATCGAGTCAACCTCAAGACCCAGAGCCTCAATCTATCGAGGCAGTCGGTGGTGTGAATTTCCTCGTGGGATAACACGATTGGGGATTCACCTGCGGGCTGCCCATCTGTAGGCTCGAAAATAACAGGTGAATCCTATGATCTATCGCAACGACCGTGCGCCTCGTGTGCGCACCGGGCAAGGCATGCCTCTGCGTGAGGCGTTGCGCCTGCTCGACATTCAGGCATTTCCCAAATCCGTTCAGCGTCTGGTGAGCAGCTGTTCAAGCTGGGACCTCCTGCGCTTGATCCGCAGAATCGATCCCCGCACAGCGGCCGCCGTCTTTGAGTGCGCTTCTCCAGACGAGCAGCGCCTTCTCGTGGCTCATCTATCGGCCGAGCGGCTACATCAGTTAATGCAGCATCTTTCAGTGCCGGTGCAAAACCGGGTCCTGGACGAACTCCCGACGAGAAGGCGTCAGCGTGTACTCTCAGGTACAGAGAGGGGCCGTGTACGATCATCGCTTGCCTCGTAAAGCGGGCACATGCGTGCTGACGTTCCCCAAATCCATCTATCATCTTCTGCAGTGCTGTGGAGCCGATCTGTGTCAACGTGTCGATTCCACAGAGCTGCGGTCTCACCCCACCTTCGGCAGTCTGGTGGATAGAATAAATTTGTGTTATGAACAACCCCGAGATCCTCAACGAATTTCGTGAGCTTATTGAGAGTGGCAGTAACGGTCGCCTGCAGGAGTTATCCGAATCGCTCCACCCGGCCACGCTTGCGGATTACCTTAATCAGCTATCTCCGGAACAGGCGCTCGACGTCGTGGAGGTGTTGGAGTCGGAGGTTCAGTCTGAGGTGCTGATGCTGCTGGATGAGGAGCAGCACCGCCCCTACGTGCTGGATCGCCTGGCTATCGATCGCCTGGCCCCGGTCATTTCGCGGATGCATCACGATGACCGCGTTGACCTGCTTCAGGAGCTTGATGACGAACGTGCCAATGACGCGCTTCGGCAGCTTGCGCGAAGCGAGCGCGAGGACATGCTCCGTCTGGGAGCGTACGAAGAGGGTACTGTTGGCGCTATCACCACCTCGGAGTACGTCCGTCTCTGGCCCACCATGTCTACCAAAGCTGCCATCGACCAGATGCGCGAGCAGGCTTATGACATGGAGACCATTTACTATGGCTACGTGCTTGACTCGGAGATGCGGCTGGTTGGCACCGTTTCTCTAAAAGACCTCATCATGAGTCGCCCGGATGCCCGGGTAAAGGATGTGATGAATACCGACGTTGTGAGCGTAGATGCCAACGATAATGAGATGGAAGCGGCCCGGTTGCTTTCGAAGTATGATCTGATGGCTGTGCCCGTATCAAACGGCGAGCAGAAGATGCTCGGGATTGCCACGTTCGATGATGTACTTGATGTGCTGGAGGAGGAAGCCTCCGAAACGATGTACCGCAAGGCGGGAATCGGGCAATTGGTGCCATCCGACGAGCGGGACGTCATCTATAGCAAGAGGCTCACACAGGGCTCCATCTGGTATCCCGTGCGGCTTCGCATCCTATTCCTGCTCGTCACTCTTGTAGGTGGATTGCTGGTGGGTGGCGTGATTGACTTCTACGAGGAAACCCTGGCGGCAGTTGTTGCGGCGGCGATTTTCATCCCGCTCATCATGGATATGGGGGGAAATGTGGGTACGCAGTCTACCACCATCTTCGCTCGCGGTATTGCGTTGGGTCACATCGACGTCAAAAACTTCAAAGGACAGCTCTTTCGAGAAGTGGGTGTAGGTGCAATCATGGGGCTTATTCTGGGCGCAATTGGGGGTTCTGTTGCTTACTTCTGGCAGGCCGCGCCCGCAGGAATTCCGGAGCTTGCCATTGCTGTGGGTGTAGCGCTCGCGGTGGTGATCCCGCTGGCCACGCTGCTGGGTTTCCTGCTGCCGTGGATTCTGGTGAAGATCGGCGTGGACCACGCAAGCGGAGCCGACCCCTTCATTACAACTATCAAAGATTTTGTGAGCCTCGCGCTGTACTTCTGGCTTATTACGATGCTGGTAGGCATCGGATAGTAACCCGTATGATCTGCGCATTCCTACTTTCAGAATTACGGCTGCGCTCCGCTCCAGTCCGGGCGTTGGCTCAGACGGATTAGTACCATGAATTACAACATTGCAGCAGTACTCGTAATCGCGTGCATGATGGCCTTCACCACTTTGCCAGGCGATGCCCACGCGCAGTATGTCGAAGCCTCGGCATCGCTTGGCGCGCTCAGTGTGTTTATCGATCAGGGTGAGCGGATCTCCAACCGACCGGTACTTCAGCCGGAGATTTCCCTTGGCATTGGATGGGTGACGCTTGGCACGTTTGTCAATATTAACGCGCCCTTTGGGGACGAGCAATCATTTAAGATGAACCAGTGGGACGTGTACGGTACCATCGCTTTTCCGACCGGGCCGATAGAGACAGAGGCAGGCTATGGGTATTCGGCAGAGCCGATTTACAGCGATGGCTCGCTGACGCTGGAGCCAACCCACGAGGTTTTTGCCGATGTGGCGTTTCCTCTCAATGGATTTACGCCGCGCGTGCACGGGCTGGTTGACCTTTTGGCTGACAGCGGCGCGTTCTATGGTGAGCTGGGGCTGGCACGTGAAGTGCGGCTGGGGCTTAACCTGTTTGAGGTAGAGGGCGTCCTTGCGGCAGCATCTGGTTATTTTACCGACGACCTGGTACTCTCACATACCGCACTGCAAGTGACGTACGGGTTCGATTTCGGGACTGCAGCGGTCGAGTTTGTTGGAGGTGCACAGCTCACCATCAACGACACGTATCGCGACCTTTCGAGCCGTTTCCCTGTGGTGATCGGAACGAGGGTTGCATTGTGATGAATTGGCTCCCCGTGGTGTCGTGCAGACATCGCGGGGAAGTGTGATTTGCTGGGCTCACCCGCCGGGCATGACTTGAAAGGTCGCAGAGCCGTGTGACGCTACCAACATGAGGGCGGTAGAGGTTAATACCGTGCCGGCGCGCCGGGCTCAGGCATCGACGCCTCGATAAACTCGCGAATATGCTGGTTGGACGTGGCGAGGTCCTCCTGCCGCAAATACATCATGTGGCCGCTTTCGTAGCCCTCAAACCGGAGGCGGTCCTGCAGGCGACCGGCTGGGTCCATGTGCCACATCGTGTACTTGGCCGAGAAGTAGTCGGTGCCACCATCGTAGTAGCCGGCCTGCGTCATCACGTGCAGAAACGGATTTTCGTTCATCGCGCGGGCAAGCGCCATCGCGGTGTTATCCCCGCTGCGGTCCCACGGATGCACGGGGCCGAAGATGTTGTACTGTAGATCCGTGTCCACGCCCAGCTCCTCGCGCAGGTAGTGGTTGATGGCCGGGGTGAACGAGTGATTCCACGAGCTGAGCGCCGGATCGTACTCGTAGCGCTCGCCCGCATCCTGCATGTCCTGCCCGCGGTAGCGCGAGTCGAGGCGGCCCACCGTCAGACCCTCATCGCGCAGCAGGTCCTTCCAGAAGTAGGACCGCGGCACGGCGAGGTTGTGGTTACGGACGGTCTGCTCGGAAAGCCCGGCGTACCGGGCCACCTGTGCGGCCAGCTCGTCGCGGCGCTCCAGCGCGAGCGCGCCGCCGTGGGAGAGCGCAGGGATGTACGTTTCCAGCGTGAACTCCTCCACCTCGGCCAGCAGATCCTCCAGATCGCGCTGCTGCAGGTCGGGCTCAAGCGCGTCGTGGTACCAGGCAGTGGCGGTGTAGTAGGGGAGCGTGATGGCGTCGCCCACCGGCCCGTCACGGTCGATGCCCATGTTGGTGGGCGAGACCAGGATGACGCCGTTCATGTTCATCCAGTGACTGCTCTGCAGGCGTCGCGCGAGGCCGGCCACGCGGGTGGTGCCGTAGCTCTCGCCCTTCAGGTATTTAGGAGAAGTCCAGCGGTCGTGTCTGGAGACGAAATTGTCGATCCAGTCGGCCAGGTAGTTGATGTCCGCCTGCACCCCGAAGAAGTCGCTGCGGGAGGCCTCCTCATCCACGATGCGCGAGAAGCCCGTATTGACCGGGTCCACGTACACGATGTCGGCCACATCGAGGATGGAGTGTTCGTTCTCCCGCACGCCGTACGGCTGGATGGGGAAGCCCTCATCGTCGATCTCCAGAAAGCGCGGGCCGGTATAGCCGATGTGCATCCACACCGACGCTGAGCCGGGTCCGCCGTTGAACGAAAACACGAGTGGCCGCTGGCTCACGTCGTCCACGTCGGTCCGCCGGTAGTGGACGTAGAAGACGGAAGCTCCCGGTTTCCCCTCGTCGTTCCAGACCGGCTGCGTGCCTGCGGTTGCTTCGTACGGGATCCGCTCGCCCCCAATCGTCACCTCATGCGAGCTTACGATCGTGGTGTCGACTGGTAGCGCCCGTTCCTGCGCCTCCGCGCGAGGCGCAAAAAGCCACAGAATTCCAAAGGTGACGAGGAGGAGATAGGTGCAAAGGGGAGAGCGACAGCGCATGATGGGGCGGGGCTGATCTATAAGAAAAAGGTCCGCCCTAAGGTAGCAGTTGGCAAGGGGAGGTGCAACGGGAAATGGCCGGTCCAAAGAGGTCATGGGGGACGCCTCAAAGTACCCATCGAATGTTCGATAGGGTAGAGGTTAGTAGTTGAGCCACGTACCAACAGCCCCCAGCCCTTCCAACACCACCGCCGGTGAAGGATGCCTTCGCCCTACCAAAACCAGTCATCCTTGACCCCACCGGGCACCAAGCCCCTCCAATGCCTATTTCTCATTGAGCGAGTGCCAAGATTTTGCGCCCGTGCCCCATGGCATCATCGTATGGATTACTTTGTGAGTCGCTGACGCTTGTATCTTTAGGGAGGAGTTGAACGGCGATTTCTGGTTAAAAAAGTTGCTTCTTCTCTTTGAGCAATAACCAACTGCCCCCTTGAGAAGGCTGGCGCGTAAGCGCCTGGGGGTGTTAAACCGTTGTGTCGCATGACGCAAAGTCGCCGATCTGGACCGCTGGCTTAACACCCTCCGCCGCGCGCGGCGCGGCACCTCCCTCCAGGGAGGAGTCCATCGGTGCCTGCTGATTCGAGAAGTTGCTCATTCTATTTCAGCACCACACAACCGCCCCCTTCGAGGGGGCTGTCGCGTAGCGACTGGGGGTGTCAAGCCATCATACCGTAAAATGTCCTGTCCCAACAGACGGCTCAACATTCTCCAACACAGCATCTCGTTTACTTCGTGTGCCCCTGCGCTCAGCGCTCGATCGGGGTCTAAGATGACATCGGGGGCGTGATGGTGTTGTAACTCCGTGTCGCACTTGATTCGACCGCCGGCCCGGAAGCAGGTTATTCCCACGAGGGGGCCTTTCCCCGTCATAGGAAAACACTTTTTAACGCAATAATTGAACGGCCCGTTGTTACGTTTCACGAGTTGGCAGCGACTTCATTTTGTCTTACCAGATTTATTTACCAGTCAAACGTCGATTATGCGCTGCTTATCTGTTCGCCTCCTCGTTCCTTTCTGCATTGCTTGTGTGGTTGCTCTCTTTCCCGTTCACGCTGCAGGCGCGCAGGTCCTCTCGTCCGATACTGAAGTCGGAAAGTCCACTTCAACGCCATCTGTCACACTCCATTTTGACGACGATTTTGAGGACGACCTGAAAAGTGTAACGACGGCTCGGCTCTGGGCCACCGGAGCCACCGCGGTTGGGATCGGCCTGGGGGTTGTCACAAACGAAGCTCTCGTGGGAGCACCGGGCGTCATGTTTGGTCCGGCAGCGGGGAGCTTTTACGCGCGGGACGCCATGCGCGCCTGGCGGGGCGTTGGTATTCGGACGGGGGTGCTCTTCGGAGGCGGGGCGCTCGCCGCCCTCATCGACCCTGAGCCCAATAGTGCGCTGGATGCGGGACTGGCCGTAACCATTTTGCTTGGAATCACGGTGAGCAGCATCGCCGATATTGTGGGCACGTCGGCTACGTCCGTTCGGGAGCACAACGAGGAGGTCCGGGCCGATCGAACGGCCAGCGTTTCAATTGGTCCGTGGGCTGACCCGCTGGAGCGACGCCCGGGTGTGCAGCTGACCCTCCGGTTTTGAATTCCGCACTTCTTCGCAACCTTAATGGTGAATCGCCACAGCCGAACACGCCCGATATCGCAGCGTTCACAACCGCCCTGTTTCACTGGTCTGAACGCGGTACACCATGCAAGTAATTGAAGATATCGACATCCTGGATGAGGATCTGGACGCGCCGAAGATGACGTCGCAAGAGTCCGACGGCGCGCGGCAAGTCTACCTGGAAACGTACGGCTGCCAGATGAACGTCTCGGATTCGGAGATCGTGGCGTCGGTGCTTCGCAAGCATGGGTTTGGCCTGACGCACGAGCAGGAGGAGGCCGACGTGGTGCTTATCAACACGTGCGCCATCCGCGAGAATGCGGAGCAGAAGGTGCGGCACCGGCTGGATCATCTTCGGGCCGACAAAACGAAGCGCGGCCGCGACCTCACGCTCGGTGTGCTCGGCTGCATGGCCGAGCGCCTGCGTGAAAAGCTGCTGGAGCAGGAAAAGCTGGTGGATCTTGTGGTGGGTCCAGATGCGTATCGCGATCTTCCGCGCCTGCTCGGGCAGGCGGAGGAAACGGGGCAGGCGGCCGTCAACGTGCAACTCTCGAAAGAAGAAACCTACGCCGACATCGCGCCGGTGCGCTACGATACAAACGGCGTCTCGGCCTTTGTGTCCATCATGCGCGGGTGCGACAACATGTGCGCCTTCTGCGTGGTGCCCTTCACCCGGGGCCGCGAGCGCAGCCGGCCGGTCACCAGCATCCTTTCGGAGGTGAGCCAGCTGGTGGAAGAAGGCTACAAGGAGGTGACGGTCCTCGGCCAGAATGTGAACTCCTACCGCTACGAGGACGGCGGTCGCACGGTGGACTTCCCCGAGTTGCTTTACCGGATCAGTCAGGTGTCGCCGGAGCTGCGTATCCGCTACTCCACCAGCCATCCGAAGGATTGCTCGGATGAGCTCCTGCGGGTGCACCGCGAGCAGCACAACATCTGCAATTACATCCACCTGCCGGTGCAGCACGGCAACACCGAGGTGCTGGACCGCATGCGCCGCACCTACACGCGCGAGCAGTACCTGCAGCTGATCGACCGGGCGCGCTCCATCTGTCCGGGCATCAGCTTCTCGACAGATATTATCGCCGGTTTTTGTGGAGAGACGGAAGAGCAGCATCAGGACACACTCTCACTGATGCGCGAGGTTCGGTACGACCACGCCTACATGTTCATGTACAGCGAGCGCCCCGACACGTACGCCGGGCGCAAGTACGATGACGATGTGCCGGAAGAGGTGAAGAAGCGTCGCCTCTCCGAGATCATCAAACTGCAGCAGGGAATCTCCAAAGAGAAGAACCGCGCCGAGATCGGCACCGAGCACGTGGTTCTGGTAGAGGGTCCCTCGAAGCGCTCCGACAAACAACTCTGCGGTCGCACCGACACCAACAAGATGGTGGTCTTCGACCGCGAGGACTATCAGCAAGGCGACTACGTCCGCGTTCGCATTGACGACTGCACCTCGGCTACGCTGATGGGAACGCCCCTGGGACGCACGACACTGGCGGAAGGGGCTGCGGTGGTGGCTTAACCCCTCGTTCAAATGAGGTTTCACCCGTATTTCGACAGTAGCAGAAGGTGGCACCGACTCGTTACTCGCGAAATCGCAGAGCGAATTGCGAACTCGCCTGAACACGAAATCGTTCAAAAAGATGGACGGATCAGAAGGTGGGGGTTCAGCGAGGACTTAGGAAAATTTGTTCGAGTTGTGCTTCTACCTGATGGTAAAACGATTCTAAATGCGTTCGTAGACCGCGATTATGAGCGGAAATACAGGCCATGATCTTGACGTATTATCCTGATGTTGATCTCCTGGAGGTGGATTTTGAGGGAAGTGATGCTTCCGAAGAGTCCAGTCAGGTTGAGGAGTCAGCCGTCGCGTACGACGCCGACTCCGAAGGTACCATCCAGGCGATTGAAGTAGGCGGTCGCCTCCGGGTGCTTGTGATAACGCAGGCGAGTGAGCAGGCGCCACGTACATGGGACGTGCCTTCTTTGAGAAGAGAGGCGGCACGTGTCGCTGCTGCTACCGGTGACCTCGTGACATTCGTTCGTTTCGAGCCTGAGTCGGGGGAAAAGAGCTTTGCGACAGGTGGAGAGGGACCTTACTCTGAATTCGCCTCGGACGAGGCTGTTCAGGAATACAACACGCTCGTTCGGCAGAGTAGGTCTGAACGATCCCCGGATATCACGGCTGATTGAGAGCTTCGCGTCGCGGGGCAATACCGTCGTGCCTACGCAGCCTTAAAGCGCTTGACGTCCATGTCACCCTCTCGTTGCCTGGCGTGCCACAGGTCGTAGAGCATTTGCTGCTTTAGCCAGGCTTCTGGGGTCCGGCCAAACGCCTTTGAAAGACGGATGGCCATCTCAGAAGATATGCCTGCGTGTCCGTTCACGATGTCAGAGAAATGCTTGCGGCTGATTCCCAGACCTTTGGCGGCGTCAGTAACCGATAAATCCAACGGGTCCAGGCATAATTCCCGTATAATGCGGCCGGGGTGAGGTGGGGAGTGCATCGGCATAGCTTCTAACCCGCAAAATTTAGTGGTAATCAACGTAGTCGACATCCATAACATCATCTCCTTCGAAACCGAATACGACGCGCCAGTTTCTGGATACGTGCATGGCAGAAAAACCCTCGTAGCTACCCTTCAACTTGTGCATACGTAAACCGGGGACATCCACATCGTGCGGAGCAGTACTCGTTTCAAGGATTGCAAGTATCAATTTCAATTTCTGTGCGTGCTCAGGATTCACCTTCGCTCCGCTACTCGTCTCGTACAGCCCTCTTAGATCCGTGTGAAGGATTTTAAGAATCACGAATTTAAGGAAAAATGAGAACTGTCACGTAACACCTATCCAGATCAGTCTCAAGACGCTGGTTCCCCGTGCACCATATCCCCTTCCAAACCAGTAAGCAGACGATAGCTGCGTTACCAAGAATCCATCAAGGCGCGTGTCATGACTATCTACGAAGTGAACCTTTTCGTCGATACTGCAATTGCGGACGAATACGCCGAGTGGCTCAAGGGGCATGTAGACGAAATGCTTGAGATCGACGGGTTTCAGGAAGCAACGTGGTATGCCGTCGAGAACGACAACGACGCGGAAGAGCACTGGTGTATTCACTACCGGCTCGACAATCGCGAAGCTCTGGAGGCGTATTTTAACGGTCCCGCAGAGCGTATGCGTGGGGATGGTCTCCGGCATTTCCGTGGGAGGTTTACGGCTGAGAGGCGCGTTTTGCAGGTGGTTTCATAGATGGTGTTCCACCGGTCATCATTGCACAGTCTTCAATAGGTAGCATGCCTTTCGTGGGATCTATCCATGCCCTGCCGTTGTGTCATATTTTTGGGCATCCCCGTCTTTGCACCGCCACGCTGATCTCTTGAAATCCTCTTAGTTGCATGGATCGCCAAGCCATTCAGGAACGCTACGGAATTGTCGGATCGTCGGACGCGATTCGCAATGTGATCGATCGGGCCCGTATGGTTGCCCGGACGGATATCACGGTACTGGTTCAGGGAGAGAGTGGTGTTGGAAAGGAACTGATTGCTGAGATTCTGCACGAACTGAGTAGTCGGCGCCACGAGCCGCGTATCATAGTGAACTGCGGCGCGATCCCCGAAGGCTTGATTGAGTCTGAGCTTTTCGGCGCGGAAAAGGGCGCATATACCGGTGCGGTGGAGAAGCGCAGCGGCTATTTTGAAGACGCTGATGGTGGCACCATTTTTCTTGACGAGATAGGGGAGATGCCGCAGCAGGCGCAGGTTCGGTTGCTTCGCGTGCTCGAATCCGGGCAGTTTAGCCGTGTGGGCTCAAGCCAGCAGCGCAAGGCAGATGTGCGCGTTATTGCAGCAACAAATAAGGACCTTGCGAAGGAGGTTGAGGCCGGGCGCTTTCGTGAGGATCTGTACTATCGATTAAGCACGGTGGTCATCAGCATCCCGCCGCTACGCGAGCGCACGGAGGACATCCTGCCGATATTCGACACGTACATGCATCGTTTTGCGCAAAAGTACGATACCTCGCGCAAGCAGCTCACCGACGATGCGCGCGAACTTCTGCAGCGATATCACTGGCCTGGCAATGTTCGTGAGCTCAGGAACGTGGCAGAACAGGTGGTGGTGTTGATGCGGGGTGACAGCGTTTCTGCCGCGGATCTCCGACCGCACCTCCGGGGGCCTGATGTAAGCCGGGAGCGGAGCCTGATGCCGGTGCCACGGCGTGATTCGGGTGATAAGCAGACAGACGGGGCGAGCGAGTTTAGGGAGCGTGAGATGATCTATCGGGCGCTGTGGGAGATCCGAGTGGAAATGCGCGAGCTGAAAGAAGAAGTGAAAAAGATGAGCGCTACGCCGGGCAGCGTTGCTATTCCCCGAAAGCTTGCCGAACAGCACGACTTCTCGAGTGAGCGTGGTGATTACGTGATCATCGAGTCGGCAGGGGAGGGCGACGGTAATTCTTACTACGAGGATGCCGCGTACGAGATCGAGCAGGAGGGCAATGGCACAAGCGAGGACGAACCGGTTGAAACCGCGCCCGCCGACCTCTCTCGGAAAGCCCTGTCCTCGCCGGAGCACATAGACAGCCCACGGCCGGCGTCGGAGGAGCGAGAAGAGGATGAGCCTCTGATGACGCTGGAGGAAGCGGAGCGAAATCTTATCAAGCGTGCCTTGCAGCGTTTTGATGGAAACCGGCGCCAGACGGCAAAGGCACTCGGTATTAGCGAGCGCACGCTATACCGAAAGCTAAAGGATATTGAAGAGCAGTAGATGGGTGGAGTCGTAGCGTAGATCCTACCGCAGAAGTGGTCGTACAAGGGAGCAGGTCCAAATAATGTGCACTTCACCATGCTGAGATTCCGTGGCCAGTCGTTGCGTCGGGTACTTTCTATCAGTACCCTCGTGTTGGTAGTGGCGCTACTAAGTAGCGGCTGCATGTTCTACAGCTTCACCGGAGCCACCATTCCGAGTCACATTAATACGGTAGCTGTACCGCTTGCCAGCGATAGAACGGATAGTCCTCTCGCTACACTCGACGATATAATGACGCAGGCGATCATCACACAGTTTGTGAATCAGACGCGTCTGAGGCTCGAATCGAATGAGCAGGAGGCAGATGCCGTGCTGGACTTGACCATTCAGCAATACCAGAACGAGCCTACGGCTGTGGGTACTGATCAGGCTGCGCGTAACCGCGTATCGATTTCAGTGGCCGTGCGGTATATTGATCGGGTGAATGAGGAAGACATATTGGATCGTACGTTTAACGCCTCGGAGGAGTATGACCCGATAGAGTTGGGTACGGCTGGAGAGGAGGAAGCTGCCCGGGCTGCGCTCAATACCATAGCCGAGGATATCTTTACGGCCGCGACATCGGATTGGTAACGTTTTAGATCCGATCCGCACGAAAGGGCGAAGCGCCCGCTCTGGTCGGAAAATCTGATTTCCCACTTCATGATTGCATTTCTGTACGCAGTTGCCATGGCCGTGCTGCTGGTGTACGGCCTGAACCTCCTCTGGCTATCGCTCGGGCCAGCGCGTGCGTTGCCGGAATGGCAGGGGCCGGAATCCGATGACGCGACGGCGCCAGCCGTTACTGTGCAGCTGCCCGTATACAACGAAGCCCACGTGATAGAGCGCCTGATCGATGCGTGCGCCCGCCTCGATTATCCGCAGGATAAGCTCGAAATTCAGGTACTCGATGACTCCGCCGATGAAACCAGTACGCTTGCCGATGCGCGTGTGGCGTACTGGCGGCAACGGGGTGTCTCCATTCGTACGGTGCGGAGGCCCACCCGGCGCGGCTTTAAGGCGGGAGCACTTGCGTATGGGCTGGAGCGTGCCAACGGTGAGTTTATCGCGATCTTTGATGCTGACTTCGTTCCGCAACCGGATTTCCTCAAGCGTATCATACCCAGGTTTGACAGCCCGGATGTAGGATTGGTGCAGGCGCGCTGGGGGCATCTGAATAGATCGCAATCCTGGCTGACTCAGGTGCAAGCTCTTGCTCTGGATGCGCATTTCTGTGTTGAACAGGCAGGCCGCAACAATGCGGGTTGCTTTATGAACTTCAACGGAACAGCCGGCGTGTGGCGCCGCACGTGCATTGAAGATGCGGGGGGGTGGAAGGCGGACACGCTTACCGAAGACCTGGACCTGAGCTATCGCGCACAGCTTAACGGGTGGCGCCTGCGGCTCGCCCCTGACGTTGAAGTGCCGGCAGAACTCCCCGCCAATGTCAACGCGCTCAGAACACAACAATTTCGCTGGACAAAAGGTGGGGCCGAGGTGGCAAGGAAGCTACTGCGACGACTCTGGACATCCAGCCAACGATTCGGGGTAAAGCTACAGGGCAGCATCCATTTGCTGGCGCCTCTCGTTTTCCCGTGCATTCTCGTGGCTGCCCTGTTGCATCCTCCCCTGCTGCTATCGTCTGAGTCTGCCGACGGGCCTGGCCAGCTTTACTTCACCATCATGGGGCTCGGCATTTTCGGTTTCGTCGG
The DNA here is from genome assembly GCA_007124945.1 of Salinibacteraceae bacterium. Lineage (GTDB taxonomy): Bacteria > Bacteroidota > Rhodothermia > Rhodothermales > Salinibacteraceae > Tc-Br11-B2g6-7. The sequence goes on from SLED01000378.1 coordinate 14,858, forward strand.
GTTCTTTCTTGCACAGGTGCGGGCGCAGCGTTCTCTCAAGAAAAATTGGGCGCGAAGACTTCGCCTTTTTCCCGTTTTTGCGGCTGGGATGATTGGTCTATCGGTCAACAATACGTGGGCAGTGTTGCAGGCGCTTGTTGGGAAGCAAACTTCCTTCGTGCGTACGCCTAAATTCTCAGCCGAGATATTCAGCGCTGGCACCAGCGCGGCGTGGTGGAAGAGCCGGTACGCTAACACGCAGATTGACCAGATGGCGTGGGTTGAAGTTGGGCTTTTCGCCTATAGCATCGGAGGGCTGGGCATGCTCATGGCTGCAGGGGTATGGACCGCCGTTCCATTTCAGGTGTTGTTTGCAGCCAGCTTCGCGTTCTTCGCGAGCTACAGTTTTCGGCAAGCGCGGTTGCCGCACTGAACAAAAGGTTGACGGAGGTCGCTGCCGTGCCTATGTTGCGAGAACACGGTTAGCCCAAACGATCATCCGACGTGCGATCTATGGCCATCTTCGAGATAAAGCGGGCCGTCAAATTTATGCGGGAAGGGGAGGTGGAGGAAGCGCTCCCCTTGCTGGAGGAGGTGACGGCACAGATGCCGCGGTATGTCACTGCGCACGTTTTGCTGGCCCGGATGTACGAGGCGGCCGATCGAACAGGAGATGCCCTGCGCACCTGGGAGCATGCGCAGTTCCTGCTACCAAACAGCCCGACCATCCTGTCCGGGCTTCGCCGCGTGCTACGCGACTATCAACCTCCGGCGAGTGATGACAGCGCATCGGAGGAAGCCGACCAGACCAGCGTCCAGACAGCGCCTCAGCCTCCGGAGACCCTTGCGTCGACGCAGGCAGCGGCTGAGATGGAGGCCGCCGGGCAGGACCTCGATCGCCTGATCAACGACCTCGAGACAGCCCGCATCGTGCCACGCCCCGATGTGGACGACATTCCCGAGCCGGACCTCGAAGACGACATCGACGACGTGGTATCGGAGACACTGGCGCGCATATACACGTCGCAGGGGCAATTCCGCGAGGCGGCGCGCGTCTACGAGAAGCTCGCCGAACTCCAGCCTGATCGGGCCGATGAATTCGGGAAAAAGGCGGACGAAATGCATGCGAAAGCCGAACAACAGGAGTAAATGAGCAGGCCAAATGTTGCTCCCTCGAATGCAGGAAAGAGCCGCCTTGTGGCGGGCCTGATGAGTGGTACCTCCCTGGATGGTGTCGATGTGGCGTTTGTTAACCTTAGCGGCTCCGGAAACGGCATCGACTGGGAGGTTAAAGGCTACAAGCAGATTGAATTTCCAGACGATCTGCGCGGTCAACTGTCTTCCATTGCTGCCGGGGAGAGGGTAGCGGCTGCAACCATATCGGAGCTCAACGTCCAACTCGCCAGGCTCTATCATCGTGCGGTGGAGGCTGGGGCCGAAGCGGCGAACATTCCACTTCAGGCGATTGACCTGGTAGGATGCCACGGCCAAACAGTTTTTCACGGACCGCCTCGAAACACGGACAAACCCCGAAAAACGGGATCAACACTTCAGTTGGGCGATCCGTCAACCCTGGCGAAGCTGCTCGAGACGCCCGTGGTAGGGCAGTTCAGGCAGGCTGATATGGCGCTGGGCGGGCAGGGCGCACCGCTCGTTCCGTACGCTGACTGGGCGCTCTTCACCGAACCCGAGCGCGCTCGTGGACTGCTTAACATCGGAGGAATCGCCAACCTGACTGTGCTGCCGCCAAATGCGTCGATCGACGAGGTGGTCGCATTCGATACCGGCCCGGGTAACATCCTCATCGATCAGCTTGCACAACGCCTCTTTGACGTGTCATACGATGAAGATGGCCGGCTCGCGGGCAAGGGAAGCGTTGACAATAGTTTGCTCGCATATTTGCTCGAGCATCCATTCTTTCACGAAGCCCCGCCCCGAAGCACCGGGCGGGAGGAGTTTGGAGCGGGGTTCGTCGATGCAGTCCTTTCGAAGGCGGAGTCACGCCCAACCCTGAGTGATCACGACATCCTCGCGACGGCATCTGCGCTCACCGCAGCATCGGTGTACCATGCATACCGGCATTTCGTGCGCCCAACCGTAGAGCTGGACGAACTGCTGGTGTCGGGAGGTGGAGTTCGCAACCGATTTTTGATGACCAAGCTGGCCGATGCCTTTAGCCCCATCAACGTGTATTCCTCCAGCGACGTGGATATGGAGCCGGATGCGAAGGAAGCTGTATCGTTCGCCGTGCTGGCTCATGAAACGGCGAACGGCAGGCCCACCAACGTGCCGAAGGTGACAGGGGCCTCCACCCCGACGATTCTCGGGGTATGGGCTTTCCCGTGAGTTACTCGTTTAGACCTTCGAGCACTGACTCAAACTCGCGCACCGGCAGCGATCCGTCGCCTACGCCGGGCAGGTCGGGATCTCGCTCAAGGTGCAGATTGAAGGAGACGCGATCGGCTCTGTAATAGCGAATCTGGTAGAAGATGCAGCTACCATCGCCCGCATAGGAGACCCGTTCCATGGTAAGGAGCGCACCACCTTTTTCCAGATCAAGATGTGCAGCAACTTGGGCATCGGCACGTGTGGCCCCGATTCGACAATCGCCCTTCACCACGGAGATCTCATACACCTCCTCCAGTATCTCGAAAATGGTCTGATCGGCGAGTTCGTGCGCGTCCAAAAGCCGGGCATACGTCTCGGGGAGCCAGGTGCGATCGAACGCAACTGGAAGGTCATCAGCCAGGCGAATGCGGTCGATTCGATGCACGGTGTCCTCGGTGGTAACCTGCAGGAACGCGGCCACATCCGGAGGCGCTTTTTCATCGGCGCGGTGCACGATTGCTGCAGAGGGGGTGAAGCCGGCCTCCTCCATATCCTGGGTGAAGTCGGTTAGGTACGCCAATCCCTGCTGCAGACGGGAATCCTCAACGAAAGAGCCGAGGCCCTGCCGACGGTAGATCAGTCCAGCATTTTCCAGTGTCTGGAGCGCTCGCCGCACCGTGATGCGGCTCACGCTGAACTGTTCACAGAGCTCTCTTTC
>SLED01000105.1 GCA_007124945.1 Salinibacteraceae bacterium
CGAAAGAAAAGCCCCAGGAGGGGACTGTCGTTTCAGTGGGGCCAGGAAAAATTGAAAACGGCGCCCGGGTCGACATGACCGTGCAGGAGGGAGATGCGGTGCTGTATGGCAAGTATGCCGGCACGGAGATCACCCTTGACGACGACGAACTCCTGATTATGCGAGAGTCCGATATTCTCGGAGTCGTTTCCACGTAACCAGAAATGGTTTGTCCGAACAGGCAAAACCGCAACCAATGCTACTTTGACCCATGGCTAAGCAAATAATATTTGATGCTGAAGCGCGCAACGCGCTCAAACGCGGAGTGGATACGCTCGCAAATGCTGTAAAGGTGACGCTCGGACCCAAAGGTCGAAACGTCCTCATAGAGAAGAGTTTTGGCGCGCCTACTGTAACGAAGGACGGCGTCACCGTGGCAAAAGAGATTGAGCTGAAGGATCGTCTTGAGAATGTTGGGGCTCAGATGGTAAAAGAGGTGGCCTCTAAGACCAGCGATGTAGCTGGAGACGGAACGACCACTGCCACCGTGCTGGCGCAGGCCATCCTTGGCGCAGGGCTCAAGTCTGTAACTTCAGGTGCCAATCCTATGGATCTGAAGCGTGGTATCGACGCCGGCGTTACGAGCGTCGTAGCCAAGCTCCGGAAACTGAGCCGCGATATCGAAGGCAAGGATGAGATCGCGCAGGTCGCGTCCATCTCGGCCAACAATGACCCCGCTATCGGCGATCTGCTGGCAGACGCTTTTGACCGCGTCGGTAAGGACGGTGTGATTACCGTAGAGAGCGCCAAGGGTACCGAAACCATGCTCGAGGTTGTAGAGGGCATGCAGTTCGACCGTGGCTATCTCTCGCCGTACTTCGTAACGGATGCCGACACGATGCAGGCCGAAATGGAGGATCCCTACATCCTCATCCACGACAAGAAGATCTCTTCGATGAAGGACGTGCTGCCGGTGCTTGAAAAGGTGGCCCAGCTGAGCAAGCCGCTTCTGATCGTGGCAGAAAACATTGAGGGTGAAGCGCTTGCCACCCTTGTTGTAAATAAGCTCCGCGGTACGCTCAAGGTAGCGGCTGTGAAGGCTCCGGGCTTTGGGGATCGCCGGAAGGCCATGTTGGAGGATCTTGCCGTGCTTACCGGGGGCACGGTCATTAGCGAGGAGAAGGGCTATCGCCTCGAAAATACAGGTCTCGATCACCTCGGTCGTGCGCAGCGTGTCCTCATCACCAAAGATAACACGACGGTAGTCGACGGCGCGGGTAAACCGGAGGAGATCAAAGCAAGGGCGAATCAGATTCGCCAGCAGATCGAATCGTCGACCAGCGACTACGATCGTGAGAAACTGGAGGAGCGTCTCGCCAAGCTGGCTGGTGGTGTAGCGGTGCTCAAGATTGGCGCAGCTACCGAGCCCGAGCTGAAGGAGAAGAAAGCCCGCGTAGAAGATGCGCTTCATGCCACCCGTGCAGCGGTGGAGGAAGGCGTAGTGCCCGGTGGTGGAGTGGCATTCATCCGTGCGCTTTCGGCACTAAATAACCTGGCGCTTGATAACGAGGATCAGCAGCACGGTGTCGCAATTTTGCGCCGTGCACTCGAAGAACCGCTGCGCCAGATCGTAAATAATGCCGGGCTGGAAGGCTCCGTCGTCGTTGAACGTGTTCGTGAGGGCTCCGATGACTTCGGTTTCAACGCGCTGACTGAGTCGTACGGTAACCTCCTTTCTGAAGGCGTTATCGACCCGACGAAAGTGGCCCGGACTGCGCTCGAAAACGCTGCGTCGGTCGCCAGCCTCCTGCTCACCACAGAGAGTATCGTGGCGGACAAGCCGTCCAAGAAGAAGGCCGGCATGCCATCAGGGGCTGACTTCGATGATATGGACTTCTAACCCAGGTCCGTCCATCGACATGAAAAACGAGGCAGGGCTGCTGAGGCGGCTCTGCCTTTTTTATGCCCCGGAGGGATTGTCCTCCATCAGCAGATGAAGAATCTGCGCCATGCGATCCCGGAGGTGCCGTCTGTCGACGATCAAATCGAGAAAGCCGTGCTCAAGAAGAAACTCCGAGCGTTGAAAGCCATCAGGCAGATCTTGCCCGATCGTTTGCCTGATAACACGCGGCCCGGCAAAGCCAATGAGCGCATTCGGCTCGGCGATGTTAATGTCGCCAAGCATGGCGAAGGAAGCGGTAACGCCGCCAGTAGTCGGGTTGCACATGTAAGAGATGTACGGCAAGCCTTTATCGGAGAGACGCGTGAGGTGCGCGCTCGTCTTCGCCATTTGCATCAGGCTCAGCGCTCCCTCCATCATCCGCGCGCCACCACTCTGCGAGATGATCATAAGCGCCCGGTCTTCCGTGTACGCCCGCTTGATGGACCGCGCAAGAATCTCACCCACAACCGACCCCATCGAGCCCCCAATAAACGAGAAGTCCATAACGGCAAGCGAAAGAGGATGCCCGCTCAAGGTACCGGTGGCTGACTGCACAGCCTCGTTGCGGGCCGTCTTCTTTTGAGCCGACTCCAGGCGTTGCGTGTACGGCTTGCGATCCTCGAAGTGTAGAGGATCACGCGAGAATAAATGAGTGTCGTGTTGCTCAAAGGTGCCTTCGTCCAGCAGGAGATCAAAGTATCCTTTACTCGAAAAGTTAAAATGGTGCCCGCATTTCGGACAGACGAGGAGATTTTCTTCGAGCTCACGGCGGTTTAGGATCTCGCCGCACTCCGGGCATTTAATCCATTGCCCCTCGGGCATATCATTCTGCTCGCTGAGCTCCGTGAGGATGCCCTTCTTTTTACGTTTGAACCAACTCATGTGTGTAAGCGCGATCCGGTAGTCGAGACGATGCCCGTTATCTTCGTAACATCAGAAAAAAGCGGGATAAAATCTATCATATGGTATCTGGCCTCACGTAAGCGTGGCAGATGAATGCTTCTTTGCCGCATAGCTCTTTAGATAAAAAGGTTCGAATGTGGCTATATCGTCTGAAGCCCCACGTGCATGTAATGTAAGGGCGTGCCGGGCAACCGTTGCCGCTGACGGTGGAAACGCATCAGGAGCAGGCGCTCGGAAGACGGTCTCGGGAATGGCATCCTGCACGGAGGCTGCGGCATCACCTATGATCCACGCGGCCCCCTGCGCGTCGATGTCGTTCCACCAATCAGCGAGTGATTCAGTACCGAGAACGGACGGAGGTGACAGTTCGTCCAGCACATTCGCAGGATTTACCCGGTAGGCAGCAACGTAGATCTCATCCTGCCGGGCAACACGGCATGGTACGATCAGGTCGTTTTCGGCAGCCACTGGCGATAGATGTTCACCGAGGGCAGCAAGGGATGATACGCCCACAAGCGTGGCGCCCGATGTGAACGCAAGGCCCTTGGCGGTGGTCACGCCTATCCGCAATCCAGTGTAGGAACCCGGACCCGCAGAAACGGCGACCACATCAATCTCGGAAAGTGACCTATCCGCCCGTTTAAGTGCATCCTGAATCATAGGCGCCAGGTCCTCGGCATGCGTGCGTGGCCGATCCTGGAAAATCAGCGAGAGACACGCCGAGCCACGGTATACAGCAACGCTGCACACGGAAGTAGCCGTTTCGATGGCGAGGAAAAGGGCTGGCATGGAGTCGGGGCGACGGAAAATTGAGGGCGAACGTACGGTCGGGGATGCCTTTGGTTCAGGTGATCTTTGTTGGGAAAACGCCGAGGAGTACTTGATTCTCACGACCTACACCTTATCTTGAATAACGTGCAAAGAGCTTCGGGCGATCTGCCCCTTTGTGCAGTGCGGACGCGGTTTCGGCCAACGACAGATCTGTAGACCAGCGGAGGTGCTCGAATGAAAAAGTACGATCCAACAGATATCAGAAATGTGGTACTCGTAGGGCATCAGGGCACGGGAAAGACCGTGTTAGCAGAGGCGATGCTCTACGCCAGTGGAGCGATTAAACGCATGGGGACAATCGATGAGGGGTCTACCGTGTGTGATCATCACACCGACGAGAAACAGCGCAAGATGACGCTCTTCAGCTCGCTGGTGAATGTGGAGTGGAAGGACCACAAGCTGAATGTTATTGACACGCCCGGCTACCCCGATTTTGTGGGAGAGGTCATCGCTGCGATGAAGGTTGCGGATACGGCTGCGTATCTGATGAACGCGGCTGATGGCGTGCAGGTGGGAACGGAGCTTGCGTGGACGTACGGCGAGATGACCGAAAAACCGTCTATGTTCGTGATTAATCACCTGGATAAGGAGGAGGCGAACTTTCGTGGGCTCGTGGATCAGCTGAAAAAGCGATTTGGGCGAGGCGCAACAGTCGTTCAGCTTCCAGGAGGAACGGGCACGCGGTCGGTGATCGACGTGCTCCGAATGGAGCAGGTTTACTACCCGAAGGACGGCAAGCCCGAGGTCCAGCCTATCGATGAAGCGTTTGAAGAGGAAGCCAGGTCACTTCACCAGGCGCTTGTGGAAGACATCGCGGAGAACGATGAGGAGCTTATGGAGCTGTATTTTGAGCAGGGCTCCCTCACCGAGGACCAGATGAAGCAGGGCCTGCACGATGCAATGGTGCAGCGTCAGCTTTTCCCGATTTTCGTGGCGAGCACGGCGGAAAATATCGGGGTGTCCCGTCTAATGAGCTTCATCACAACAATCTGCCCTTCGCCGGCCTCCATGCCGCCGCCTGAACTGGCAGAAGGAGATGTCGTCGAGTGTGATCCATCGGCTGATCCCGTGGCGTTCATTTACCGCACTATGGCAGAGGCGCACGTTGGCGACCTCTCATACTTCCGCGTCTACTCTGGAACGCTTCGCCCCGGCCTCGATCTGGAGAACGCCCGCACAAACTCTATCGAGCGATTGGGCCCGTTGCACGCTGTGAATGGCCGCGAGCGTAACACCGTTCAGGAGATGTCGGCTGGCGACATCGGGGCGCTGGTGAAACTGAAGGATTCCGCCACCAACGATACTCTACGCGCGAAAGGATCGAACGTGGTAATTAAGCCCATCGAATTTCCCGAACCCCGGTACCGCCGGGCCGTCCGCGCCGCGAGCAAGGGGGAAGAAGACAAGCTTGCACGTGGACTTAATCAGATTCAGGCAGAAGACCCCTCGCTGGTAGTTACGCACGATCCGCACCTCAACCAGATCGTTCTGGCCGGACAGGGCGAGATGCATCTGGATGTGACGAAGGACCGCCTCAAACGGCGCGCTGATGTGGAAGTGATCTTCGAGGAGCCGCGCGTGGCCTACCGCGAAACCGTCCAGGCACGCGCCCGCAGTTCGTATCGCCACAAGAAGCAGACCGGAGGCGCGGGGCAGTTTGCTGACATTTCGCTGCTTGTGGAACCGCTCTCAGAAAACTTCACGCCGCCGGACGATGTGCGTGTTAGAAACGAGGACACGGTAC
>SLED01000059.1 GCA_007124945.1 Salinibacteraceae bacterium
GCTACCGACGTATCGAACCCCTTTGAGCTCTTCTCTGCAAACCGGCGCGTGTCGGAGGAGGAGCAGCTAACGCGCCACAACGCCGACTGGATTGCTGATCGTCAGCTGAGCTTCCCCCAGATGCATATGGTGGAGAGCGACACCTTCGACGTTCAGTACTGGGTGATGCCGCCGGCCGGCTTCGACCCGGATACTGACAGCGGCTCATTCCCCGTTATGCTCCAGATTCACGGCGGACCCTCTGCCATGTGGGGCCCGGGTGAAGTAAGTATGTGGCATGAGTTTCAGCTGATGGCGGCGCGCGGCTTTGGCGTGGTGTACAGCAACCCGCGCGGCTCCGGCGGCTACGGAAATGACTTCCGGCGCGCCAATTTTCAGGACTGGGGGGATGGCCCCACGGCTGATGTGCTCGCCGCCCTCGACGATGCGCTTGAACGCTATGACTGGCTCGACGGCAGCCAGCAGGTGGTTACCGGCGGATCGTATGCCGGCTACCTGACGGCCTGGATCATCGCGCACACCGACCGCTTCGATGCCGCCGTGGCACAGCGCGGCGTCTACGACCTTCCCACATTCCTCGGAGAAGGAAACGCGTGGCGCCTCGTCCCCAACCACTTTGGCGGCTTCCCCTGGGATACCGAGCGCCCCGATCCGCCCGAAGTGGATGAGGAGAATGAGGACGAGCAACCGTCGCTCTCTCCAGCCGACACGATGTCGGTACGCGAGATCCTCGAGTACAACTCACCGATGACACACGTGGCAAACATCACCACCCCCTTCCTCATCAAACACGGGGATAACGACCTGCGGACGGGCGTCATCCAGAGTGAGATGCTGTACAAGAGCCTGAAGATTCTGGAGCGGCCGGTGGAGTACATCCGGTACCCGGGTGCAGGGCACGATATGTCGCGTACAGGCGATCCCGAGCAACGTGTTGATCGCCTGCTGCGAATTTACGAGTTCATGGCGCGCTACGTCGACCTCACGGGCGCTCCCCTCTTCATCGAAACGACTGAGCCGGAACCGATCGATGTGGAAGAACTCTTTCAGGTAGAGACAATCGAAGCTCCTGACGAGGACGCCGCGGATGAGCCGGCGGAAAATAACGGTACGGCCGCCGAGATGCGCACCGCGCAACCGCTCGTGGTGCCGGCCTCCTGAAGGCGCTTCGTGCTTTATCCTGATTCTGTAGTACGCGCCCCTTGCAGCAGTCCATGTCCACACTATTCCGATTCATGCGGTGGGGCGCCCTCGGCCTCAGCGGCGGACTGCTCGCGCTGTTTGCTACAGGGCACGCAAGCGCGCTACTTCCGCCCTCGTATTTCTGGTGGACAGGGCTTCCTGCGTCGTTCCTGCCATTCATAGCTACAGCAGCGTTTGGAGTGATGGCTGCTCATGCGCTTGCCCGGCACTGGCTGTGGGTGGGCGCCTACTCGTTGCTGCTCGTTCTTTTTCTTTTTCGCATGGGCGTGCCGTACGGACAGGACGCACCCCCGAACGAGGAAACGCTACAGATCCTCACCCTTAACTTTACGCCACCGGATGACAGCCCGCCGGCGCAAACGTTTCTCCGCCATGCGTGGGGCACCTTCGCTAACACGTACGACCCGGACATTATCGCCGTGCAGAGTATGCACACGTATCGCCGCGGAGATGAAGTGCGCCTCTTTCATCAGCTTGACACGCTGACCGCACTGGGATACGAGGTGGAGCCACAGTCTGCATCAAACCGGCTGAACACCTATGTTCCTGTGTTTCTGCGTAATGAGGGTGTACCGCGCCAGGACGTGATCGAGATGGAAAGCCATCGGCGGAGTGGTCGCCACATAACGCGGTCGGAGATTGAGTGGGATGAGCAGCGGTTTGCGCTCTATAACGTTCACCTGCACTCATTCGACCGGCTCCCTTTCCAGCGCCTGTTTGTTCGAGGACACTATCGCGCAGCTGCCCGCGAGTTCGCGTCGATGTACCGGCGCGGAATCCTGCAGCGGGTCCAGGAAGCGCGTGAGCTGCGAGAGATCGTAGCGGCCGACTCGCTGCCCGTGCTGCTCGTGGGCGATCTGAACGCGTCTCCGTTTAACTGGGAGTACCGTCATCTGCGCGGCGAGCTGCAAGATCTCGCCGCGCAGAGCGGTGCAAACTGGCGCTTTACCTGGCACGCCGAAGCTCCGATGGTACGGATCGACCACGTGCTCGGCAGCCGGCACTGGCGAGCCGTACACACCAAAGTAGACGACTACGTCATCTCTGACCACCTCCCGCTGGTAGTGGGAATTCGGTTTCGAGAATAGTCGAGCCTCTCACGAGAGCGGGTCAGCTGATGTCGTTCCCCACGTGGACGTGATACTGATATCGGCCGTGAGTTCGCGAAGCGTTGGTAGATTCCGGAGCGCGGGCGGGACAAAGGGCCTTTTGTCACGACGTCCACTCACGTCGGCTTCTGAATCCAAAGGTGATGTTAGCTCTGGTCTATGATTCATGGTTTCAAAGGGGCTATTTCATTACGGTGGATGCGGGTTAGCTTTTCGGCCGTGGGCACCCGAGTTGCCCATGGCCCTGATGACCCCAGGATTAACGGACTCGGGTGATCCGCCTCGTCATCTGCTGATCACCCGCCTGCAGGCGAATGATGTAGATGCCCGAGGCAGCCTGTGGGCCTCCGTTAATCGAGCCGTCCCACCTGACCTCATGGGTGCCAGCGCGAACGTGGTCGTCGATCAGCGTAGCCACCACTCGCCCCATCAGGTCGAACACGTGCAACTGAACATCGGCAGGCTCCGGCAGCGAGAACTCGATCGTAGTTGACTCCGCGAACGGGTTCGGATAGTTGCCCATCAGAGCGAAGGCTTCAGCCGGATCTGTTGAGAGCGTCAGCACCGGGTCCACATCGATGACGCTTCCGCAGCTGTTCTCAGCCTGAGCGAAGTAACTCGCCGTAAACGGATCGCCGGGCTCCACGTCATCGGGGGGAATGGCGGTGAGTATGAAATCGACGCTGGCAGGCGCATCTGTATCTTCACCGTTGAATGACCAGCGGATGCCGTCATCAGAAGAGAAATCTTCTTCGGTGCTCGCCTCGAAGTTCGTCAGCGCATCTTCGTCCTCCGGATTGACGAAGTTTACCTCGACGATACCCTCTGCACTGTCGAAGGTGACGGTGATGAAGCCTTCCTCATCGGCAGTAGATGTATCCTGCACGAACTCGGGGGCGGGGCAGTCCACTATCTCTCCCGGCTCAATGACATTGGCCTCGTCAAATTCGGAGACGATGGCCGCCAGGTCAAAACTATTTGCATCCTTTATCGCGAACAGATCCAGCTCCTTCGTCAGATCGACAAGGTAGAATGTGTCTTCAAGCGTACCGCTGAAAAAGTCGTTCTCTTGAACCGTAAGTCCATCACCGGCCGAGAACCGAATGTGCTGGGGAATCTCTTCGAATGTGTTACTCTCAACCACCGTATTTGAGGGTGGACTATCCCCAAGCGACTCGAACTGCTGGAGAATCAATCCGCGCGCATCGTTGCTTGCAATCTCATTATCTTTGACGGAGGTACTTCGGACGTCATTTTGCAATGCAATTCCTGTGCTGTTCTCCTGTAAGATGTTATCCGTCAGCTCATTGCCCTCAGCGTAAACCCATGTCGGATCAAGGCTCTCCCACGCGGGAAATCCGGCTATTGCGATGCCAATATCTGCCCCTGTCACCTCATTTCCTTCGACGATAGCATCGATAGAGCCGGTGAGTAGAATTCCTGTACCGCTCCAGTCCTCTTCATCGAATGAAACGGTTTCGATTACATTTCCAGTAACCTCAGATCCCGTACCTCCTGACAGATTGATGCCGTTTCTGGAGGTCTTATTCTCGTTGAGAATGAAATTATTGCGGATGAATACTCGACCATCCCCATTGCGCTGCGCGATGCCTCGCTCGTCCCAATTTTCAACGCCAAAGCCTTCGACCGTGACATCTGTTGGATGAGGACCCTCGCCCTCGAATGGGCCAATGGCCACACCGTTAGTGCGAGCGCCGGCATCGATGGTTGTAACGCTCCTTCCCTCTGTAGAGCGGAGATTGATATCATCCTTATTGATGAAAACCGCCTTCTCACTCGTAGCGGTCTCTTCGTACGTACCCGGCATCACGTTAATTGTGGCACCCGCATCGGCCGCATCCAGCGCTGTCTGTATGGACATCGACTGAGCCGGGCTGAGCTGGCCCACAAAAAACTCTTCGTCGTCAATATCGAATACTGTCGCATCCTCCGCTACCAGCCCGCTACCCGGGTCGTCGGCCTGGGAAACGAGCGCGACCGCGTTATCAACTTCGAAAGTGTACAGGGCAAAATTGGCCGGGGCAAGGGAAGCGAATGTCGCCTTTGCAACGACGCCAAGATCCGCAGCAAACGCATCTGGCGTTCCGTTGTCGACCGTCACGTCGCCAGCCGTTGTCAGCGGCCAGAACGTTACGCCATCGAAGGAGAAATCAGCTCCGTCGGTAGTAGCGGTGATCGCGTCATCGGTGGCGTTGAGTATCAGACCGTTGGGGTTATCATCCAGCGTGATGCTTCCGGCGAACGTCACGCTTACTTCCGGATTTGCACCGCTGGCGTCGGATGCGTACACGCCGATGCCCCCAAAGCCGATACGATCGATCGCGTTACCGGTAGCGGTGACATTCTCAAGCGTCACATCCCGCGAGCGCACGTTGATGCCGTCTTTTCCGCTTCCGGTGACCGATGCGTCTGAGATCGTGACTCCATCAGAGTCGAACAGGTTGATACCGATTTTCTCACTCGCCACACCGGGGCCTTCTACCGCCACATCCGTGATACTTAAGCCGCTAACCTGAAGCGCGCGAATTACCGCCTCACTTGCGTCGCATCCACTGCCCGGCGCACCCTGCACGGTTACGCCTTCGATGAAAACATCGTCCGCTGTTACGTCCACGTCGTGGCAGGCATCAGCGACGCCACCGATGATAATATCCTCGCGTTCGGTGCCATCCGCGCCTCGGATGGTCAGACTCCGGTCGATGGTAACGCTCTCCTCAAATGTGCTGGCCGACACTTCAAGCGTGTTGCCAGCATCCGCCTCGTCAATCGCCTCCTGGATGGTGTCATGCCAGGTATCCTTGTCGATGTTGGCGATCAAACCCTCGTCTGGTTCCTCGTCGATCGGGACGCCTTCGACGGTGATGTTGTCGACATTCGATCTTCCAAACCCAGACACTGCTTCATCGAAAACTATTCGGATAAAAACCTTCGCCGCATCATTGACCGCAGGCTCATCGATGGAAACCGAAATCAGACCGAACTCTTGATCATCAAATACATCGGCAACATCGATCTCCTCGACCAGAGAAAACTCACCTGCATCATCACCC
>SLED01000185.1 GCA_007124945.1 Salinibacteraceae bacterium
AGCATCCATTTCTGTCGATCCGATCCACGCTATGCCTTCGGATGCCACCTTCGCTGTGCGGGGAAGCTATCCGAATCCGTTCATGGCGGAGGCCACCATCGGTTTCTCGCTCGGCAAGGCGGATATGGTACGTATCGACGTGTTTAACGCGCTCGGTCAGCACATCCAGTCACTCGTGGCTGAAACCATGGATGCAGGCTCGCACGAAATCCGCTGGGATGGCACAGACGCCTCCGGCCGAGGGGTCTCTCCTGGTATCTATTTCGCGAGGATAAGCACGAGCCATGGCACCGGCACCGCGCGATTGGTTAAACGATAATCAACCCACGAGACCTGCACTTTCTTACCTATTTCCGAACATCCTACCTACCTAACCATGATTCCGCAATCCAACGCATCAAAGCCGGTCAACGGTAATTCGCAAGAAGCAAACGACGTGCGAAAAACCTTTGCGCCTCCGCAGCTTCGCGTTCACGACCGGGTGCAAAACCGTACGGCTGGGCAATATCAGTGGAGCTAATCCGTGTGCTGATTTGAAAAACTCACCACGTCTGCCCCGTCCCCGCACCTGCCGGGACGGGGCTTTTTCATTCCCTCAGATCATCGCTCAACACGTTCAAACCAGGTGGCTCAGCCGAGTCTTCCATTATCAAAACGTGGAAACAAAACCAATCACCCTTATCGGGAACGAACCCTTAGCCCGGCATCGTTGGCTCCCTGCCACACTCGTTGACCACTTTGGGATCCGCCGTGAACACAGTACTGACATCATCACCGGAAAAAGCCGCTGCATTCATTCGAGCGGGCGACGTGGTCGCATTTCCGACGGAAACGGTCTATGGATTGGGTGCGGATTCTTTCAACCCGGACGCGGTGGAAAAAATATTCGAAGCGAAGGGGAGGCCGCAAGATAATCCGTTGATCGTCCACGTGGCGAACCTCGGCCAGATCGAAGGGCTCGCGGCTGACGTTACTGACACCGCCTGGCGCTTGATAGATCGCTTTTTCCCGGGACCGCTGACCATTATTCTCCGACGGCATCCGGACGTACCGTCGATCGTAACCGCTGGACTGGACACCGTTGGGATACGGATGCCCTCGCATCCTGTGGCACAGGAATTCCTGACAGCATGCGACACGCCGGTAGCGGCACCCTCTGCTAACCTTTCCGGGCGCCCCAGTCCTACCTCGTGGCAAACAGTACATGCTAACCTTAACGGCCGGATAAGCTGCATCCTTAAAGGCGGGCGCACTGACGTCGGCATCGAGTCCACGGTGCTTGATTGTTCTCGCAGAACCCCCATGGTGCTCCGGGCCGGTGGTGTAACACTGGAAGATCTGCAAGAAATAGTACCCCGCACCCGGATGGCTGACGAGATCCCCGACCGACCACTCAGTCCGGGTCAGGTACACCGGCATTATGTGCCGAACGCATCGGTGCAACTGGTTTCGCATCCCTCCGAAGCTCAACCCAGCGCCTCAGCAGCATTCATCGGTCTGGATGCTCCTTCTAACGGTGCCGCGTTTGGCCTCACGCGCATGTGCGAATCCAAAGAAGCCTACGCCCACGAGTTGTTCGACTTCTTCTACGAGTGTGATCGTCTCGACATGGAGACGATCTACTGTCAAAAAGTTGACGAGAAAGGACTGGGCCGCGGCCTGATGGACCGGCTACTCCGCGCCGCTCAGCGATAAACCAGACAGTCTACGCCTGCCGAACTACCCGCGCGTATGACGTACTGCCCAGCGGCCGAGGGAGGGTATCAACTGGCACAGTGCAAGCCCTGCCCGTGCTATCCACGGTTGAACATATGCGTGGTGGGCCCAGCGACCCAACTTCATACGGGTAGTAAACTCGGACTTCCAATCGGATGTGTACGTCGTTCGAAATGTTGATGCACTGATATTGCCACGCAAAAATGACTGCACGTGCGGAACGGCGAGCTCAGCACTTCGGAGCGCCATTGCCATACCATCGCCGCACATGGGCGCAATCATTCCAGCGGTATCCCCGATCATGCAAACATCACCATCGAACATGGTTTTCGGCTCAACGCTAATCTGGCTGACCGCGCAAAAGGAGTCTGACACGCGCTCCAACCTATCGAATCGAGCTTTCAGGTGCCCATTTGTTTGAAAGGTGCGCTCAATCATTCCTTCAGGACTTCGATCAGCCTCCTTCAGCGTCTTCTCGTGCGTGATCCAACACGCATTCACCAGACCTTCTTCCACATGGGATATCCCACAATAGCCGCCATCAAAGGCATGTAGCTCTATCACATCTTCGAGGGTTTCCCCGCTGAAATGTGCTTTGAAAGCGACGAAGGGCGTCTGCTGCTGGAGACTTTCCCGATGTAGCGTTCGATCCAGCACGCCACGCTTACCGTAGGCTCCAAGCACGACACGGGCCTTATACGCCTCCGAACGTGTCTCCACTTCAAATCCCTGCGTGAGCGATCCGGTCACCTCGCGCACGGCTTTTCGCTCCATCACCTCCGCGCCGAGCGACCGCGCACGATCGGCGAGTATCGCATCCAGACGGTACCGGCTCAGGCCTAATGCTACGCCTGGGAGCTTTACCTCCAGCATCGCTCCGCTGGAGGCTGTAAGGCGTGCGCGACGCATCTCGTGGGCACCGGCGTTATGAACCTGTTCCAGAGCCCCGAGGCGATCTAACATGCCCCACACTTCCGGCGAGAGAAACTCCCCGCACAGCTTGTGCTCCGGATACGATCGCTTCTCGAGCACGCGCACAGAAAATCCCGCATCAGCCAGACGGATGGCCGCTCCGCACCCGGCCAGGCCTCCTCCCACGATAATCACGTCATCCATGATGCCTGCCCTCTACCGTACTGATGATCCATCGAAACGCCCACCGCCACGTTACCGAGGCACCTTCGAGCTCTGCAGCTCGCAAGATCCAACGTAATTCCTCGCGCGTAAATCCTTTCAACACTGACAGCGGCCCGTCATGCCAGAACATCTCTGAAGCATTGGTCACCAGACCCCATACCATAACTCCGTAATATGCCATCGGGTGACGGTGCAGGTCGTTCACGATAAAACCGAAGCGAGCAACACGATTTAACTCTCCGAGCATGCGTACCGCCTTCGCTTCCTCAAGATGGTGCATGAAGAGAGACGTAACCGCAACGTCGAATGTGTTGTCGGCAAAGGGAAGATTCAGGGCATCACCCTCCACGAGCCTGACCTTTTCGGACGCCTCCGGTCCAACGCGGCGCTCCAACCGCTTGCGGGCGTACTGAAGTGTCTCAGGATGGATGTCCAGCCCGGTAGAGAGAACCTGAGGCGCGTACCGTAGCAGATATTCCGGAAAGTCTGCCCCGCCCGTGGCGACATCCAGCAGGCGAACTGGATCACCCCCGCGCAGCAGAGGCTGCAGCGCCTTTAATGATGCACTATGTGCACCCAGCCACCAGTTGACTCGCCGGAGATCACGTAACGCCCTCTCAAGGCGTTCATCCGTAATGGTGAACTGGTCCATCAGCTCCGGCTCCGTTGATCGCTTCGAGAAATCGGGCATCCAAAAAACGTTGAGCTGTGAACGAAAAGCGGCCGGCTACTCGTCTGTGGAGTCCGCAGCTTCGATCATTACATCACCGTACGAGACAATGGAACCGCGACCAAGATCAAACAACAAAACGCGGGTAAGTCCTTCTTCTCCAGTAGCAGCGAACAGGTTGAGGGTGATCGGGAAGAACCCGTCGCTATCGATATCTGAACGCCGCTCCACCTCAAACGTCTGCTGCCCATCGCTGCGGAGTGCATCTATCCTGATGCCCTGTGGCACGCCCTGAAAGCCAAGGAGATTCACACCAATCGTGATCGTCTCACCAGCCTGAACTGGATTCGGAAACGCGGGCTCTACTATAACCCGGCCCTCATAAAGTGGAGCGGTCCTCCAGTCATCGGGATCCTCCGCACCAATTATTTCACCGTTTTCATCGGTCTGTGTAAAACCGTCCGGGCCCGACAACGCCTGTGCTGCGAACTCCGACTGCTCTCCCCGCGTGTCACAGCCCCACAGTGCCACGAGGGCCGTAATCGCTGCGAGACAGATAAGAAACGATCGTGGCATGACAAAGCGGGTATCTGTTGAGAGCCGGCCACCGATAGAATCCCAACCTTGTAGCCGTTTGTTCCAGCACGAATCCACTTCCCCCCCTCCATGCCTTTCGTTGAAGGATGCAACGTATCGGTTCAGCTTGGCGGAAATCCCATCTTGAAGTCCGTTTCCTTTGATATTGAGGAAGGCTCGTGGACCGGACTCATCGGTCCGAATGGAAGTGGCAAAACGACGCTGCTGCGTGCGATGAGCGGGCTGATCCCCCATCGCGGAACGCTAACGCTGGAGGGGCGCGACATCTCCGCCTGGACTCCCCGCGAGCTGGCCCGTCGAATGGCATTCGTCAGACAGTCGACCCCGCTGAGCTTTGACTTTCGCGTGGAAGAGCTGGTGATGCTTGGACGATCACCGCACAAGGGCTGGCTCGAGCAGAACGGAAAAGAGGACTACGAACACGTACACGCCGCCCTGGAGCGCGTGGACCTCGAAGACCTCGCCCATCGATCGGTACTATCGCTGAGTGGCGGTGAACGGCAACGCGTCTTCCTGGCGCAGGCTCTCGTTCAGGAAGCTGACGTACTCCTGCTCGATGAGCCCACTACTCACCTCGACGTCCGATATCAGTTCGACTTCATGCGTGTCGTGGAGGAGATGGTGGACGACGGTTGCACCGTCATCGCGGTTTTCCATGATCTGGAACTGGCTGCCCGTCACTCGGATCAGCTTCTTGTTATGCACGATGGGCAACTCACCGAGAGTGGACCACCGAAGCAGATCCTTCGCCCCGACTTGCTCGCCCGAGTCTTCCGCGTGGAGGCAGATGTGTATCACCCAGAGGATGAATTGCTTACCATCCGCTACCGCGCCACAACATCATCATGATTTTCCAAACTCAGCTCCCAGTCATATGAAAATCTACACACGAACAGGCGACGAAGGTACAACCGGACTTTTTGGTGGCGAGCGTGTGCGCAAAAGCCATCCACGGATTGATGCGTACGGAACCGTCGATGAAACGAACGCCCAGATCGGAATGGCGCGAGCGCATATTCGAGACGACGCGCCTGGACGAGATGTAATCCTCCCCCTTCTTGAAAGAATCCAGAGCGAGTTATTTGTATGCGGCGCAGACCTGGCCACACCCTCTGGAGCAAAGGCTAAAGTACCCCGAGTTGAGGAGATCCACGTAACGCAGTTAGAGCACGACATCGACACTCTCGAAGAAGATCTACCGTCGTTAAAGCACTTTATCCTGCCTGGCGGCACACAGGCAGC
>SLED01000191.1 GCA_007124945.1 Salinibacteraceae bacterium
CTCCCATCCGTCAGCCTGAGCGCAGGCCTGCCCTCCACCGCTCGTCTACCCGTCATCCTGAGCGCAGGATCGCCCTGCGATCCGGAGACGAAGGGTGACAAGCCGCCCTCGCACTGGGACCAGGACGGCCCTGGCTGGGCGTTGTAGCCGAGACGGCGGCAACGAGGTGGTAGTGGGCTCGGGCCTTCATTGCGAGCAGCTCTACAGGCGCGACCATTCTGTGCCATTGACGACGAGCACAGCGAAAAGCGCCGTAGGTGCATCCTTAGCGCGTGCTGGGCACATCGTTTCCGTCATCGCATCCGCACCGGCACACTGCAGAGTGTCGCAACAGAAAGGAAGCCCGCCATTCGCCGGCAGACCGCCTTTCACGGTTGGTTGGTTTTGCGTACAGGGTTTAGCCGTCAGATTCCTGATCGGGGAGCTCGTCGTCGATGACGTCACCATCAGGCGGTGGTAGCTGGTCGTTACCTCCGGCAGGCTCGACAGGTATCTCCTCCTCTGGATCGGGCTCAGGCTCAATTTCCTCAGCGCCCAGAAGCTCGGCCAGTTCGCTAAAGCGGCTACCGAAGGCAGAGAAATCACCCTCGCGAAGCGCCAGTTCTGCCTGACGGAAAAGCTCGCGTGCTTCACTCATGCCCTCTGTGCGTGCCCTGGGCTGACCGGTGTCATCCAACACGGGCAACAGTGCTGGCGCATCCGCAATGATCGGGTCGCCGTAGAGGCGCTGCAGCCCCTCCTGCAGCGTAGGCTCCATCACCACGCGCGAACCGTCCGAAACGATAACGCGACGCAGCTGGGGAATCTCGAGGTCATCGGCAATCAGATAGACTGGCTCAACGTACAGGAACGATTCCTCAATAGGCACCACAAGCAGATTCCCTCGCATCACGCTGGAGCCACGTTGGTCCCAAAGGGTCACCTGACGCGAAATTTCAGTATCCTGATCAATACGTGATTCGATCTGGTTGGGACCGTAGATCAGTCGCTCACGCGGCAGGTTGTACACCACCATCTCACCGTAATTCGGCGGATCACTGTTAACCGCAATCCAGCCGATCATATTTTCTCGCTGATCGGGCGTCATCGGCGTCATCAGGTAGAAATTCAACTCCTCCGAGTCGGGCAAACGCATCAGCATGTAGTACGGCCGCATTGTTTGCCTACGTCCGTCATAGCTTTCGCGTGGCCGCGTCCAGAGGTCCTCGTTGTTGTAGAAGTCTCGCGCGTTGGTCATGTGATAACGCTGATACTTCTCGACCTGCAGGTTAAACAGATCCTGCGGATAGCGCAGGTGTGCCTGCAGCCCGTCAGGCATGTCATCAAGTGTCTGAAATACACCCGGGAAGGCGTTCATGTACGACTGCATTACAGGATCATCTTCATCCACAACGTAGAAATCGACAGTGCCTTCATAGGCATCTACAACCACTTTCACCGCATCCCGCACGTAATTTAGCCGCCCGTTTGCCGCTACTTCGGAGTATGGATATGTTCTGGCAGTGGTAAATGCATCCTGTATCCAAACGGGGCGCCCTTCATGAATCACCAGATATGGGTCGCCGTCAAGGCTCAAGAACTCACGGGGCAGCACGGCTCGAATACGATCCTGAAGCCGGTTGTTGAACTGAATCCGGCTATTCTCGGTGATGAAGTCGGTCAGGAGGATATTGAAATCGGCCTTGTGCCAGGCAAACAGCGCACGTCTCCAGTAACTGTTCAGCTGTACACCACCGGAGCCCTCATAATTGTGGGTGACGGTTCCCTCTGGTGAGGGGTAGTGTAACTCATCAAGCGTCGTGTTAACAATGCGGTAGGTGGGTGTCCGGTCCCCGTAGTAAATCGCCATCCGATCTATGGGCAGATCAGTCTCCGTCTGCGGGGGCAAATCCTTAAGAATCAGCTCCGGGTTCCCCTCACTGTCGATGTCGGTTGCGAAGTTCATGGCCGCACCGTACCCGTGCGTAAACACAAGGTGGCGGTTAATCCAGTTATCCGTTTGCTGCGGAAGTCGCTGGGTCAGTTCACGCGCACCAAGTAGCACCTGCCGGTACTCCCCATCAATGATGTAGCGGTCAATGTCAACGTTGTAGAACTGATAATAGAGCCGGATTTCCTGCAGCTGGCGATAGGTTCGAATCAGCAGATCAGGGTCCCACAAGCGGATGTTCTCGATTACGTCCTCGTTGCCATCAAGCTGCTCGCGCGTAATATTCTGCCGCGCTGGATACGCGCGCTCTCTCACATCGTCGATGCCGTAGGCTTGCCGCGTCATGTTGATGTTGTGCTCAAGGAACGGACGCTCAAGCTCCAGTTCATTGGGCTGAAGCTGCACCTGATCGACAACAAAAGGAATGATCCCAAGGCCGATTACGAGCACCGCTACGTATAGCCCGCCGCCGTACAATAGCAGCCGTATGCGAGTCTGGAAGATGTTGTAAACCACGAGGGCAGCAAGGGCAAGAGTGGCAAACATGGCCGTCCACAGCGCGGGCACCCGATAATGGACATCGACGTACCCGGCGCCGAACACTGCCCCGCTCTGGTTAAAGAGAAGTCCAAAGCGGTCCAGATAAAAGCCCCAGGCCCAGGCTATCAGGAAGAGTGCGAGATTTACCCCCAGCAGCCTGATTACACCCGGGGACACGCGGAGCTGGCCTCCCTGAACTACGACCTGACCGGTCAGAAAGAACATCGTACCGATAACCAGCAGCCCCATAAAGGTAACACCCACCATCGCGCCCTGCAGCGATTCGATGAACGGGTAGCGCAGCAGATAAAAGGACAGGTCAACGCCGTAAATGGGATCTACGATGCCGGCCGCTTCGCCGTAGAAAAATCGGACGACCTCTTCCCAACGAACAGCAAAACTTGTGGCAAAAAGCAACCCAAAGAAGCCAGCGATACCAGCACCAATAATGCCCAGACGCTGTTTCGTGAGCACCAGTTCGCCCACCTTAGCTACACCGACCTCCCCAGACTCGGTTGTAACAACCGGAAGCTGCTTATTTAGGAAATAAAAGTTGCTACCGAAATATGCGGCTACCAACGCAAAAACGCCAAGAAAAAGGCCGGTCTGGATCAGGAGCATTCGCCAGAAAATCGAGCTGAAGCCCAGATTCTCCAGCCACAGATACTCTACGATCTTGTCGGGAAGAAAAAGAAACAGAAAAGCAACCGCGACAAGGGCGCTTACTATCCAGATGTAAAAGGAGCGAGAATCACGCATAACAAAATCAAAGATGGCAAGGGAGGTGCCCGGTGCTCCGGGTGCTCAAGCTGTCTCTTATACGCTACGGTGGCAATATGATTCTCGAAGGATTGGTTGATGATTTCCTTTGGACTTTTGTGCAACACTCCTCCGCCGATAGTACGTTACTTTACGTCCATGTCTCTTCGGCCTGAAGAATTTCTCTGATGACCCGTTGCTTCATCGCTTTTGCTGTACTCACTGGGTTTGCGTCGGCACTGCTGTTGACGCTCCTGGGGAATCCGCTGGTGCCCTCATCGGATACGCCTGCAGATCGTGGTACTCCCGTGGCTTTTCAGTCCGGGCTCACATCGGGGCTCGGCCAAAGCACTGATAACAGATCATGGGCCGAGACTACCCTGGAGTCGCTCACCGTCGAGGAAAAAGTCTCGCAGCTGTTCATGGTGTGGATGGGTGGCTCGTTCACCGGGATGGACGACCCCGGCTATCTTGAGATGCAGGAGCTTGTCCGCACGTTTGGGATTGGGGGTTTCATCTTTTCTACGGGAGATCCGCTGAGCCAGGCCGCAACAATAAACGACTTGCAGTCGCAGTCGGATATTCCGCTGCTGATAGGACAGGATATGGAATGGGGGGCGGCCATGCGTGTCCGGGGTTCGACAATGTTTCCCCGTGCGATGGCGCTCGGCGCCACGAGGAATGCTGACCATGCGTATCAAAAAGGGTATGTCACAGCACGTGAAGCGCGCGCGATCGGCACGCACATGGTCTTTGCTCCGGTTGCCGATGTAAACAACAACCCAGACAATCCTGTGATCAATACTCGATCGTTTGGAGAGGACGTGGACCTGGTGACCACCATGAGCACCGCCTTCGCGCGCGGGGTTCGCGATGCGGGTGCGCTGGCTACGGGCAAACACTTTCCCGGTCATGGAGACACGGACGTGGACTCCCACTTTGGCCTTCCGGTTATCGATCACGATCTGGCGCGCCTGGATTCACTTGAGTTGCGCCCGTTCCGTGCGCTTGTGGAGGATGATATCGCTGGGTTGATGACGGCGCACATCGCGTTCCCTGCCCTCGAACAAGACGAACAGTTGCCAGCTACGCTCTCCCCCGCTATCCTGAGCGGATTGCTTCGGGAGGGAATGGGCTATGATGGCCTCATCGTCACAGACGCTTTGCGTATGGATGCCATCCGCGACCATTTCGGTGCAGGTGAGGCAGCTGTTCGTGCGCTTGAAGCCGGCTCCGATATCCTGCTCATGCCCGAAGATCCCTGGGCGGCGCGGGCTGGTGTGATGCGCGCGCTGGAGTCCGGCAGAATCTCGGAAGGTCGGCTCGATGAATCGGTGCTGCGAATCCTGAAGGCCAAAGAGGAAATGGGTCTGCAGCAGAACCGCCTCGTAGATCTGGCCGGTGTGCGCGAGCGTGTTCACTCAAGTCAGTCCGAAGCTGCCGCTCGCGTTACCGCGCGAGAGGCGCTTACTCTGGTCCACGACGATCATCACCTGATTCCGTTCGATAGCGACGTTGACCACATCGTTTCTATCGGAATTACCGACAATGAAAATTCCGCTGCCGGGCGCAATTTTGCGAGTGAACTTCGCTCAGCGCTACGCAGCACCCGTGTGCAGCATTTCTCCATTGATTCCCGCTCCACCTCCCGCGATCGCGAACGCGCGCTCAGCGCCGCGCGACGTGCGGAGGTGGTGGTGCTACCGACCTACGTCGCTTCTCAACCCGGGCTTCGAGAAGCGGGGCTTCCCTCGGAGATCCGTACATTCATTGATCGGCTTATCTTGGACGGACCTCCGTCGGTGCTCATCAGCCTGGGTACACCGTATATGCCGAGAGGCCTCAACCGGCAGCCGCCGGCCTACCTTCTCACCTACAGCGGAAGCCGCGCCTCCGAGCGGGCCGCCGCGCATGCACTGGCCGGCCAGGCAGCCATTACCGGGCGACTTCCCGTCACCATTCCCGGCAACGCAAGTGCCGGCACGGGCCTGCAGCGCAGCCAAAAACATCCGCGGGCCGCCCTCCCTGAGGAAGTGGGCATGCGATCCCGGCACCTCGCGGGAGTCGACTCGCTGATTAATCGTGGCATCCTCAACAGCACCTTCCCGGGAG
>SLED01000316.1 GCA_007124945.1 Salinibacteraceae bacterium
AGACCATGCAGGTCGTAACAACCGGTTCAGCGTATCGCGGTACGAACCGCACTGATGACGGCTCGGTTGTAGCACGTGACAAGCAGTTCGCACCTACTAAGCGTTCCCATGGACTATCGAGAGATCATAACCGTTGAGCCGGGTAAGTGTGGGGGTAAACCGTGTATCCGTGGGATGCGCATTACGGTGTATGATGTGTTGGGATATCTGGCGTCGGGAATGACTCGGGAGGAGATTCTGAACGATTTCCCGTATCTCCGTGAGGAGGACATACAGGCCTGCCTCGCATACGCTGCTGAACGCGAACGCAACGTGCGTGTGAGGTAGAGGTGAGGCTTTTGCTTGATCAGAATCTCTCAGCTCTGTTAATTTAGCTGAAGATCGCTGCGCCCCATACAGGCTCGGGGCTCGCAGTGACAACAAGGGTGGACCCGATGCAAGCCGGCGAGTATCGGCAGGAAGCCGGTTCGAAAGCCGGAGGTTAACCCCGGCCTTAGCAGGCAGGCCGTCTCGGACGCGGAGCGATCAGAACGATAGTGGATCAACAGTTTCTTGGGGGTGAGGCGTCGCTTAGGTGACGTGCGAGTAGCACATTCTCAGACCAACGTATAAGAAAGCCACGTACGTTGCAGTCAAGGAGGAGTACACCGATGGCAATGGGGTGAACTGAACGAGAAGAACCTGTCATGCGCAATGCAGGTACGTCTAATGCTCCATTAACAAAAGCTTATACAGCCTATGCACCGATTGAAGGAACGGCTGATCAAGGATCTTGATGAGTTAACTCCCGCCGAGCTCATGGCGCTGCAAAGCGTTGTTAACATACTTCTCGAAAAGAGCGGAGAAAAAGGGAGCGAGGAGACGGCATCGCCAGCGTATCTTCGTGTGAGAGAAGCGTTGGCGGATGTGTCGGGCGATATGTCCGAGGATATCAGTTTTGACCGTGAAGAGCGGATATGAACTTCTTTTTCGATACGTCTGCACTCGTAAAATTATTTCACGAGGAGCGCGGGACTGAAGAAGTCACGGAGCTGGTTGAACAGCATCGGGGCAATCTCTGGTGTTCAGCGTTGGCTCAGGTAGAATTGACCAGCGCATTATACAAAAAGAGAAGAATCGGCGATCTAACGAAGGATCAGCTATCAGTAGCTCTTACCGGCGTCAATACCGAGCTACGTCGCTTTCATCTTGAACCCGTCGGAGAGCCTGTTATCTCGGAAGCGATTGATTTGATAAGACGGTATGGAGCTTCGCCGGGTTTGCGTACGCTGGATGCGCTGCATTTGGCTTCGTTTCACCTGATTGCCGATTCATTATGGACGATGGTTGCGTCAGACAACATCTTGTGTAGAACAGCCCGAGCAGAATCGTATAATGTAGTCAACCCGGGTGCCCGAGAGGACGCATCGTAATCCGTGCCTTACCAGCACGATCCGGCGAGTATCGGTAGGAAGCCGGTACGAACGCTAAAGGTTACTCCCGACCTTAGCAGGCAGGCCGTCTCGGACGCGGAGCGGACGGAGCAAAGAGAACGAAATTGACCCGACCGCAAGGGAGGGCTCTTTATTTCGTTCAGCGAAGGGAGCGCAGCGTCAGGCCTGGCTGTCCTTCGACCACGCTCAGCAGAGCGCATAGCCTTGACTTTTTTAGTCCTTTTTGTGTCAAGACAAAAAGGACGATAGGTTTGCAGACGACGCCATTTGTTGCTGTGATTCGCTGCGTCGTCTCATTGTTGTGCCCGGCATGCTGTCGGGCATTTTTGTTTGGAGATGGTTGTCCCTTTGGACTGTATGTTCTTTTGCCTTGATGCAGACGAGCCACACGAGGGCGAAGCCCGACTGACGTGAGTAAAGGCGACTCACGACCGAAGGGAGCTAAAAGAACCAAATGATCAAGGCTGAAACCTGTCCTGAGCGAAGCCGAAGGATCGCCTGAGGTTCGGTCCACTCCGCGCGAAAAATTAAACTCGGCCCTGTCGGGCCTCAAACAGTAATTTTTCGTTTTTCGCTCCGCTTCCCTCACCTCCGGGCGGCGATTTCGCGAAGGCCGATTTCCTAATCGATTTGAACGTTGGAGGTTAAACCCGGCCTTAGCAGGCAGGCCGTCTCGGACGCGGAGGGAACGAAGCGATCAGAACGAAATTGGCCCGACCGCAGGGAGGGCTCTTTATTTCGTTCAGCGAAGGGAGCGCAGCGTCAGGCCTGGCTGGTAGAGCCTTGACTTTTTTAGTCCTTTTTGTGTCAAGACAAAAAGGACGGTAAGGCTGCGGTCAGCGAATTGGTCTTTTTGATAGACATGCGTGATGCAACCAGAATAGTAGCATCTGTGGAGTTTGCCAGTAGAGAGGTGGTCGTCCCTTTTGGCTGGATCCAGGTGAGCCGTAGGCGAGCCACGACCGGAGGGAGCTAAAGGAACCAAAAGATCACGGCTGACACCTGTCCTGAGCGAAGCCGAAGGGTGCGTTGGCCTGAGTTCGCCCTTCGCTCCGCTGCATTGGCTAAACTTGCCCTCCGCTTACGCTCCGGGCTTCGCGCAGTACCCAATGCAGCCGCTCCGCTACGAGCTCTCTCCGGGCGGCCACCACATGAAGGCCGATTTGATAGCCAATTCCAAAGGTTGGGTTCTAACCCGGTCGTAGCAGGCAGTCCGTCTCGGGCAGGGTGGCCAACCGTTTGTGGTAGATCAGAGCCGATCGGGCTCAGGCAGTAACATCCATGAGCAGCAGTCGTTACAATGATCCGACACCTGTTGAACTCTTCTATCAAACCGGTCATGTATGAGCGCATAACGGTTGATCCAGACGTGATGGACGGTGTGCCTTGCATTCGAGGGCTGAGGATTCCTGTTGCTACCGTAGTGGGTATGATTGCGGATGGCATGACGGAGCAGGAAATACTCGAGGCCTATCCTGATCTGGAGGCAGAGGACATTCGGGTAGCGTTACGCTTTGCAGCCGCAGCAGTGCAATATCGTGATCAGCCCTTAGTCTCGTGATGAGGTTTTTGATCGATAATGCGCTTTCTCCACAAATTGCGGTAGGATTGCGTCGGTCAGGACATGATGCCGTCCACGTGCGTGCATACGGGCTTCAGAGCGAGAGTGACCATACGATTTTTGAGCGGGCAGTGGACGAGGAAAGAATCATTGTGTCTGCAGATACTGATTTTTCTACGATACTGGCGCTACGCAAGACGTCCTCGCCATCCCTTATCCTATTTCGAGGTGCTGCTACCCGTCGGCCTGATCGACAGGTGGCTCTCTTGAGAGCGAATCTTCCGCGACTTGAGAAAGACCTGATTGATGGAGCCGTTATTTCGATTGACGCCGACCGGCTCCGTATTCGCACGCTGCCGCTTCGTGGTGATGGATAACACGTGGCTGAGTCGTTCGCTCGGTGACTTTCGGCAGGAAGCCGGTTCGAACGCTGGAGATTAAACCCGACCTTAGCAGGCAGGCCGTCTCGGACGCGGAGCGAACGGAGCAAAGAGAACGAAATTGACCCGACCGCAAGGGAGGGCTCTTTATTTCGTTCAGCGAAGAGAGCGCAGCGTCAGGACTGGATGGGCACCTTTTTCTGTATCGGGACGGAAGCAAGGGGGCGTCCCTAACGGCCGGCTTTAATTCAAGTAAAGACCATGCAGGTCGTAACAACCGGTTCAGCGTATCGCGGTGCGAACTTCACTGATGGTGGCTGGGTTGTAGCACGTGACAATTAGTTCGCACCTACGAAGCGTTCCCATGGACTATCGAGAGATCATAACGGTTGAGCCGGGTAAGCGTGGAGGTAAACCGTGTATCCGTGGGATGCGCATTACGGTGTATGATGTGCTGGGATACCTGGCGTCGGGAATGACCCGGGAGGAAATTCTGAACGATTTCCCGTATCTCCGTGAGGAGGACATACAGGCTTGCCTCGCATACGCTGCTGAACGCGAACGAAACGTGCGTGTGAAGTAGAGGTGAGGCTTCTGCTTGATCAGAATCTGTCCCCCCGGTTGATCGAGCACCTGCACGACGTATATCCAGGCTCCGTGCACGTGGCATCGGTCGGTTTGGAGCGTGCCGTGGACGAGGACATCTGGCGTTATGCCCTGCAACATGAGCTCGCGATCGTCACGAAAGACGCAGATTTTAGCGAAATGCGTCTGTTGCGCCGTTCTGCTCCCAAGGTCGTATGGATTCGGCGAGGCAACTGCTCAACCAGTGATATCGAGATGATACTTCGCGATAATCATGATGAGCTGCGAGCGTTTATGAATGACACGGACGCGGGCGTTATTGAGTTGTACTGAAAAGGTTTGACACGGACGTTCGCCTCGACAACCGATATCCAATGGTTACCTGCGCAAGATACAGCATTTGTAAATGGGTGACGACCGGATGTGCAGCCATCCTTCTGGAGATTGCCACGCCCCTCACAGGCTCGGGGCTCGCAATGACAACCAGGGTGGAACGGGCGTAATCCGGCGTGTATCGGTAGTGCAGCGTCAGATCTGGCTGTCCTTCGACTCCGCTCAGGAGAGCGTACAGCCTTGACGTTTTTAGATCTTTTTGTGTCAAGACAAATAGGACAGCAAGGTCTGGCAAGCGACGGATCGTACAGCCTGGCCGACGTGATCTGTATTCACCGATGCAAAAAACCCTGACCGTCAACGTTGACCGAACCGGGGTTATGGATCCTCGATCGGGGTCGAGGATGACTTCGTGGGAATGGAGGCGGTACTCCTGAAGGACGGCGTATATTGGATGACCGTTTTTGGAGGTAGTCCGACGGTGACAAAACCTCGGACTGATCGGTTTGAGACGAAAACCGGCATAACTACATGGGCCGCCCGGAAGCTAAGCGAAATGAAGCGCCTGAACGCGGTACTGTTTGAGCGCGCGAGCTTGCGAACGGGCGAGTTTAGCGCGTTCAGCGAAGTGGAGCGATGCTTCAGGCCCAGGTATCCTTCGGCTTCGCTCAGGAGAGCGCTAAGCCTTGACCTTTTTAGCCCTTTTTGTGTTCAAGACAAAAAGGACGGGAAGGCTACGAGCAGTGATTTGTTTTATTGATGGCCGTGCGTGATGCAACCAGATCAGTAACACGCTGTGGAATTCGTAAGTAAGGAGCTGGTCAAATATGAGCTTCTTCTCCGCGGTGTCGGCGCTGGTACCATTATTCCACGAAGAGGAAGAGAGACAGCATTGGCGGAAGCCTTGGGCCATGCCGCAAACATCGGCCTTACCCAGCAGTAACCGTCCACTGCCGACGAACCGGTCTTGGTACTGCGACGTATGCACAATGGTGGTAGCCAAATGAACCAAGCGTCAGATCATGCCTGCAACACG
>SLED01000169.1 GCA_007124945.1 Salinibacteraceae bacterium
CATCTGGGCGATGTCGTCGGCGATGATCTCGACCTGCTGGATCGGCTGATGGAGGTCTTCGGTGTAGCTGGCGTGCCGCAGTGGGGAGTAATCGGCAACCACGACATCGACTTTGACGCGCGATCGAATGACGACAAAGCCGACAGCTGGCGCCGCATCGTGGGGCCGAGCTACTACGCGTTTGAGCAGGGGAATGTGCTCTTCGAAGCGCTCGACAACATCATCTACCCGTGCGGTGAGGAGGACGTAGCCCGGGGCCGCACGCACTGCGAGGAGGACGGAAACTACAACGGCCGCGTCACCGAGACGCAGCTCGAATGGCTGGAGGGACTGATCGAGCACACGCCGGAGGATCGGCTGATCGTACTCAACAAGCACATCCCGTTCGTTTCGTTTGTGGATGCTACGAGCGGTCAGCATCAAACCGACGAAGTCACACGCATTTATGAGATGCTGGAAGGACGTGAGGCGCTATCGCTCTCCGGGCACACGCATACGATCGAAAACCACGCGCCGGGGCAGCTCTTCGACGGGTGGACGGAAAACACCGGCGCGGGTCCGCTCCCTTTCCGCCATATCATTGCCGGCGCGGCGTCGGGTGCCTGGTTTCAGGGGGATCTTACGGTGGATGGCGTGCCGGAGTCGCTGCAGCGCCTCGGTGCGCCGAAGGGTTATCTGTATATGGAGTTCGATGGAATCGACTATTCCGAGCAGTACAGGGGCGTCCGCATGGGCACAGAGCGCGGGCAGTGGATCGGTGTCAACACCCCGGGGTTCCGGGACTGGTTTGAGGAGATCGTAGCCTGGCAGAATGAGGATGCCGACGAGCGCGACCCGGTGCCGCCGCTCTCCATCAACGATTTGCCAGACCCCCGTCTCCTTACGGCAGAGGATTTTGAGGGCGGCGTGTGGCTGACAGCCAACGTATGGGTCGGTTCGGCGGAGACCGTCGTGGAAGCGGAGTTGCCGGGCGGTGAAGTGCTGGAGCTGGAGCGGACGCAGGAGGGTGAGGGAGAAGGCATGCGCATCGGCGCGGAATGGGCGGATCCGTTTGCGGCAGCCCGGCAGCTGTCGGTGGCGCGCTATGCCTACGAGAGCCGCTCCGGCGATGAGCGGGCGCAGGGCTTCGAGATTTTCACCGGACGCCAGATGGGCCCGGCGCCGCCGCAGCCGCAAAGCGCCGTCGCCGATCGCAACATGCACCTCTGGCGCGTGGAGCTGCCCGAGCTACCCATCGGCGCCCACCCGATTACCGTCACCAGCACCGACCGCAATGGTCACTCCTTCACCGACGTCATTACGGTGGAGGTACGCGAGGAACGCCCCCCGCGCTACTGGCGCCACGAACCATGGCAGTAGAGACGACCCGCCGGGTCGTCTCTAGATTAGCTCAGATCGCCGGCCGCTAATACTGATGCCCGAGCAGATTCCAGAAGTAGAGAAACCAGACGAAGGCGAGCAGGCCGAAGACAACAATGCTGTAGTAAAGTCGGCTCCAGAACGTCCAGTAGCCTGAACGCCAAACAGGGATAAGGAAGATTGCCGCAAGAGCCGCCAGCACGGTGCCGACGATGCCGATGGTGAGGGCTGTTTGCACTAACGGCGGTACACCATACACGAGCTGGAACGCTTCGTCGCCGGTACCCATCCCGAATAACACCACGAACGCGAGGAACAGCAGCGCGGCTGTTCCGGCTACTGCACGTGCTATCATCGCAAAGCCACTCTGGCCTTTTCTCTTCACCAGGGAAACGAGCCAGGCAACCACGGTGCTCAAGAAGAGGAGAAACGTTACGCCAAGCAGCCAGAGGTTGAATGACTGCGTTTCATAGAAGGCTGATGCCTCGTAGGCGACCGGAGGAAAGCCATCGTGAAAGAAGCGGGTGACCTCGCCGGCATCATCAGCCTGAAAGACGATACGCGCCGTACCGTATCGCTCCCGGTATATGTACGGCTCAACCTCAATCCAGCGTGTTGCGCCCGGATCCGGGGCGAGTCCCGAGATGAGCAACGATCCGTCATCCTGCGCGGTAACTTTGGTGGGCGCTGCCAGCCGCACAGCCTTGAACAATGTCGAGTGAGAGCGCCGTGTCGATGCATATTCGCCTGCTACCTGGGCGGCTCGGGCCTCCATCTCGGGGTCCTCTTCTCCTGACTCTATCTCAGGAATGCCGTCGGATGCGAGATAGCGATCCATAAACGCCTTCACAATCTCCGACCGAGCCTGGGCACCTTCCTCACTGTTGTAGGACACGAACATCCCGCCGTTCAACTCCGGGATGATGAGCATATCGGTGTGGAAAACCTCTGTACTTCCCCCGTGCCCGATGAGCCGCTGCCCATGCATGTGCCGCTCCATGAATCCGTGCGCCATGCCGCTGACCCGGTCGTCATGCCCGAAAAGGCGGGTGTGCATCAGCCGCGCCGTTGAGTCGGCGAGGATCTGCTCTCCCTCAAACGCACCTTCTTGCAGATGGGCAATCATAAAGCGCGCCATGTCTTCGGCCGTCGCGCTCATCGTGCCTGCCGGACCGAGCGGCACCAATTCAAACGGCCGCTCCACAAAAGCTCCGTCTCGATACACATAGCCCTTCGACATATTAGGGCTGAGCGTATCTGGAAGCGGCTGAAACGCCGTGCTGCCGTCCATGCCCAGCGGATCGAGAATGTGCTCCTGCACATACTCCGCCCACGGTTGCCCCGACACCTGCTCAACGATGTATCCGGCGATTCCCACCCCGTGGTTCGAGTAAGCGGCCAGCGTGCCGGGCGGCCGAACGCGCTTCGGAAGGTCATCGGCCAGCACCTCGCCAAGCGGACGGAGCTTCTCCTCGTCTCGGGCAAAAAGCCCGATAACGCGGTCTTCGAAGCCCGGTGTATGGGCCATCAGGTGCGCCATGGTAACAGGCTCCCCGAAGCGCTCAGGAATCTCAAAATGCTCCAGATACGTGTTGATGTCCTCGTCGAGATCTATCAGCCCCTGCTCTACCAGTTGCATCACGGCCGTCCACGTGAAGAGCTTGGTCGTGGAGCCGATCCTGAAGAGCGTTGCTGCCGGATCCACAGGGCTGCGCTCGTCGATATCCGCATAGCCGTAGCCGCGGCTGAAGACGAGCTCGCCATCTGACACCACGGAGACGACCGCGCCACTGATCTTGTAGGCTTCCATCTGCGCGGCCATAATCCCGTCGACGAAGGCTTCGAGATCATCCAGCACCAGCAGGGTGTCAGCCGGAGCATCCGCTTCGTCATTCTGCGCCATCAACGGAGAACTTACGAGCAAAAATGCGAGACAGGTCGTTGCAATTTTCTTGAGCATATTCTTATCCGGAACGGTTGGAGGGGGCTACTTGACCGGGTTGGCGGTAGATTACTTCCATATCAGTGGAGATGCAAGGGGGCAATCTGTGGAGATGGCGTGTCCGCCCTTGATTTTGACGAAGAGGTTGCGGTACAGCTCTGCCGCTGTAATACATTACGTGCCTCCCAACCAGAGCCTTCGATTCCGATGTTGGCAGCTCCGCCATACGTTCCGCGCCGCCATAGGCTTGGATTTACGCGGCTGGAGGAAAGCTCAACCGTCTCACACCCACTTCACATGCCGAAGGCGTCGGTGCGTCATTTCACTCAGCGAGATGGGAGGTCAGCCACGAGACGGCATCGGCAGGGTACGCTGCAGGAAGGCGATGGTCGGCGTCGTAAAAGATTAGCTCTTTGGTGGGTGTCGGGAGTAGGTCGTAGAGTGCCCGCGCCTCGTCTTCCGTATAGAACGGATCCTCCCGGCCCATCATCATCAGAAACGGGATGTCTGTGATCGCGCCTGCGTAGGTCTGGGGTGCGATCGGCATGTCGCGCAGTTCACGAAACTCGCCTACAGGCACGACGCCGGTCGCTACCGCTCTTGCGCGAGGCTCTACTGCAGCAAGCATGAAGGACATCATGCCACCCATACTCAGGCCCAGGAGCCCGATCCGGTCCGTATCGATCACCTCGCGGGTTTCGAGGTAGTCCATCGCACGGCGGTGCTCTCGCACCGACGGCACGATCATATCGCGAAGGTCGGCCGCGTGGCTGGGAATACGGTAGTCATTTTCAGCGGCCCGTTCGCCGTGGTAGCGGACGTCGAGGGACATCACAGCGAAGCCCTCGGCAATCAGCCGGTCGGTTACCGCGCGGCCACGCGGCCAGCTGTCCTCCTCAAACCACCGCTCCTTCGAACCATGGATGCCGTCGATGAGGATGACGACAGGAAACGGCCCGGCCGCGGTGGTAGGAACGGCGAGATAGGCGGGCACGCGGCTATTCTGCACGCCGGTAAAGACGATCTTCTCGCGCGTATAGGCTTCGGTTTCCGTTTCCTCGACGACGACAGCGCGAAGCTCCGCTTCATCGTTGTATTCGAGAAACTGACTGAGGGCCTCGCGCTGCTCATCGGTGGCTGGTTCGAGCATCTCCTCTTGCGCCAGGGCGATGGAGGAGTGGCCGGCAACGAGCACCAGCAGGAAGAAAGCGAGACACGCAGTGCGGATACCGCGCCTGAGGGAGGTAAAGTGCATGAGCGGAACAGGTATGGTTCCAGGAATGCGGACGTGGCTACGATACCGTAAGGTACCATGTAAGCGGGCCGGGATCCAGTCGCCGTTATCTGAGATGCCGCTCGCATAGCATTTTAAATCAGCTCATGGAATGGTAGTTGGCCATAGATGATACCCGGGTCATAACCTCGGAAAAATCCAGGTATACCGAGAATTTTGAAAGCGTTTAAACCAAGGGCGCGTATGCGTTAGCGAGTTGATTCATTCGACCCAGCCAGTCGCGCACATGCGCTCCGAAGTCGACAGGTGACACGAGTGACAAACCAATTCCTTGAATGTGGGCAAAGTGGTCGACGATCTGATTGGTTCGCGGCCCGCTATTCGAGATCAGGCGTAAATGCTTCCGCGAAATAACCGCGAAGCGGTGCCACCCTAAAGCCCAGGGTAGCACCCTGGGAGGAGTTCAGCAATGAAGGTAAACGCTGAAAGCGTGTAACCCAGTGATACTTTTTCGGACGTCGGCCGATTTCCAATGTGGCCCATATATTCCCCACAGAATTGCGTTTCGGTGCAAAATCCTGCGTTTCCGTGCAAAACGCCGGATAGAGCAGAAACCAACAAAAAACGGCTCAAAGGCCACTTGAGGGCGTCTTTGAGCCGTTTTCGCAAGGTGGGCCCGGAGGGATTTGAACCCCCGACCAATCGATTATGAGTCGACTGCTCTAACCGCTGAGCTACGGGCCCATCCGCAGGGGGCATATCGCTCCGCACCTGCAGCGATTACAAAAGCG
>SLED01000134.1 GCA_007124945.1 Salinibacteraceae bacterium
CAAGCCCGGCTACAGCGAGGCCGGATACCGCACCACCCTGGAAGGCAATCTTGAGCGCTTCGGGAAGGGTGCCGCGGGCCGCTTCGGCCACGCGAACGTTTGCCCGCACGGCTACATTCATCCCTGCATATCCACTAAGGCCTGAGAAAAAAGCGCCCACAATGAAGGCTGCCGTAGACCACCACCAGATCGAGGCTTCTTCCCCCGTTTGCAGGAGAGCGATTAAAGCAAACAGCGCCACCACCCCGAGTGCCACGTAGAAAATAGTGGTGTACTGCCGGTTCATGAACGCACTTGCGCCTTCTTTGACAGCGTCGGAGATGCGATTCATCTCCTCGTTGCCTGTTTTGGCATTCAGGACAGCGCGCGCAAAAAACGCGGCAGCAATCAGCGCTACGATGGCTGCAGCAGGTGCTAAAATGAGATACGGATCCACAGGCACAACCTCCTATTTATGATCACTAAACTGTTTGGTAGAAGGCCCTGTCGGCGACCGGATTGATGGGAGCGGCCGGGGCGTCAGGCACTGCGCGTAGAGCGGCTGCGCTGCGACAAGGCTGCGGTGAGTATACAATCCTGCCATTTCGCTTGCAACCGCGATCCGGCCATTTCGGCAGGTCATCCCAGTCGCAGAGCCCGTTTGAGGGCGCCGCGAACCGGGTCATCGCTGGCTACGTGAAGCTCCCATTCGCGGTCGATCGCGTGAAGGGCCTCCTGAAGGGCAGATACGTACGCGGGCGCATGCCGCAGTCCGCCGAAGAGGACGGCCCGGGAGGGAAGCACCGTTCGCGTTTGCATGCGGGAGACCAGTGAGGCGAGCTTTTCAGTTTCATCCTTAAGAATGTGCCGGGCAACGGTATCCTGCGATGAGGCTTCTATCAGAAGTGAAGCTGCCTCGGAGAGCGGGGTGTTGTCGTCGTAGACGTGGGCCAGCAGCTGCTTTCGGTTCGAGATGCCGAGCGATTGCTCAATGCTGAGGGCGAGATCCGTTGAAGGGCCGCCGTCCATGGCATCGCCTACCGCACGAAGCGCGGCACGCCCCAAGGCGTAGCCACTACCTTCATCACCCAGGCGGTAGCCCCAGCCGCCCATGCGGTGAGCCTGTCCATCGGCATCCCGGCCGAGCACCACCGACCCCGTGCCTGCCACCACGGCGATCCCCTCTGATGGCCCGAAAGCCGTTTCCAGAGCGAGAATCCCATCGTGTACGATCTCTACGTTGGCACTACCAATGCGCTGGCGTAGCCGTTCTGTCAGATCATCAGCGATATCTGCTGCTCCTGCGATGCCAGCCACAACTCCCCCGAGAGGAGCATCCGGCGCTTCTCGGGAGAGTCTTTCAATAAGAACCGCAACCCGGTCCACGACATCGGGCGGGGAAAGGCGCCGCGCCTGAATACCCGTCCCCCGGTGCGACCATTCCTGCTCAAGATTCCCCGCTTCGTCAGTACGCGCAGCCAGCGCCTCGGTGGTTGTGCCACCAGCGTCGATACCGATAAAAAGAGGCATAGGTCGAGTCGGGAAGAGCCGGGGAAATTCGTGCGGATGGCGTAAACTGTAAGACGGGAAGGCGGTTCGAGGCCGGACCCTCGGCCGGGGAAGTGCGTGGGGTTAATTGCCTAAATCTGACACAATATCTCGCTTATGTCTACGGTTGCCTCGCTGCACGTTTATCCACTGAAGTCCGCCGGTGGTGTGGATCTCGCCAGCGCAACCGTAGAGCGGCGCGGGCTGGCCGGCGATCGCCGGTGGATGCTGGTGGACCCGGATGGCAAGTTCATCTCTCAACGCACACACCCCGAGCTCGCGCTGGTGCGCGTGGCAACGTATGCTGACGGGCTGCAGCTTGAAGCGCCGGAGCAGCCGTCACTAACGGTGCCGTTTCCGGGGTCATCAGCAGAGGGGCTGGAGGTGGAGGTCTGGGGTGACCGGGTGGAAGCTAGGCTTGCTGGGGGAGTGGCCCACGCATGGTTTGCTGATTTTCTCGATGCCGACCTTCGTCTTGTGTATATGCCTCCAGAGGCGCGTCGCGAAGTGGATGAGGCGTTTGCGACCGGTCCGAATGATATCGTCAGCTTTGCAGACGGTTATCCGCTGCTCCTCACGAACGAGGCATCACTGGACGATCTGAACGCGCGCCTCGAGCAGCCGCTACCCATGAACCGGTTTCGGCCGAACGTGGTGGTGCGCGGCGCCGAAGCATGGGCGGAGGACGGCTGGCGGCGTCTCCGCATCGGCGACGTGATGTTTCGCGCTGTGAAGCCGTGCGGTCGATGCATGGTCACCACCATCGACCAGCAGACGGCCGAGCGCGGCAAGGAGCCACTGACGACGTTGGCGCAGTTTCGCCGGGATCCGAGCACCGGCAAAGTCAACTTCGGCTGGAACCTGATCCCGGAGACGCTGGGAACGATCAGCGCGGGTGATGGGGTGGAGGTCGTGGAGCGGGGAGTGGCGCCGGATGTCGGTGGCGTGTGATTAGGTTTGGAAACGACGAGCCGGCAACATGTGAGCCGAGGAATGGAGGAATCGAGGAAACGGAGATTTCTACGTCGAATGAGAGGGAGGGATTGACGTGGGTGTTATTACCTTCCTTTCATGCATTCAGGGAATCTCCCCTTGGCCGTCTTCTGAGATCTCTCTGCGGACGGTCGGTTATCTTGATGGCCGATCGGCCCGTTACGATGCAGGTCATCTCACAGACTTGGCCCCTATCCTTACGCCCGCAGACATTTGCCAGACGCCTCTGGGCGCAAGCCTTCACAGCGCATTATGCGTTGATGGACGGGCCGAAAGCGTATCCGAATTAAAAGTCTACACTAAATGAATCGGGACGTGGGAATTCTTAGCCCGAGAATAGATACGCGTGCGTAATTGTTACTATTAGTATCACCACTTGGTGCTACAATGTCATTATCATTCCCAACGGCGTCCCGCACAGAGTCTCGGTTTTTCAAGACATAGCATGTGAGCGACGGCCCAGGGTCGTCTGCCAGTCAGCTCCGATCCCTCTGCGGGCAGCAAAATTCAGTGCACATCGACGGCGATGTGGGGAAGGACAGTTGCCCCGAGAGGACTCGAGCCTCCAACAAGGGATGTAGTGCGACCACGCTCGAAGGAAGGTGCTACGAGCTCAAGAGATAGCTTCTGGCGCGCCAACTATACCACGCGTGCACTGTTAACGTGTAAAATATATTTTGAAAAACCAGTTGTTTTCTGATGGCCAACTCGCAGGAGCAGCTACAGCGTGAAATCAAGCAAGATAGGCCTTTCCGGTCGCCCGCGGAGGCTGCCCTCGTGGGGCTCTTGCGCACTACTGGCGCGCTTCGCCGTCGATACACCGATGTGTTGGCGCCCTACGATCTTACCCCAACGCAGTACAACGTCTTGAGAATCCTGCGCGGCGCTGGCGAACCCCTTCCGACGATGGAGATCCGCGATCGGATGGTTGAGGAGCAGCCGGGCGTGACGCGTGTTGTCGACGCCCTCGCCGGCCGAGGTCTCGTGGAGCGCAACCGATCTGCCGAAGATCGGCGAAGAGTGCTTTGTTCTATCACAAAAAGTGGTCAAGATCTGCTCAGGCAACTCGACGATCCGGTGCGGCAGTTCGACGAGACATGTCTTGAGATGCTCAGCCGCGCGGAACAGAAGAAGCTCGTCGAGCTGCTGGGCACGATCCGGTCGGGCCTGTCGGAGGATACAGAGGTGTCTGCCTCCTCCTGAGTCGTAAGCGCTGTCTTACGCCGGGCACCTCGCTCTGTAACGCTTTGAGTAGACTATACACGTACGGACACAAGTATTTTACGCGTGAACTATTAACGCGCTGTATGATGGACTTATTTGTTTTCTCGCACTCTTTCTGACAAGGCCACCCAATCTCATGCTTCGCGACGCTGCCCAACTATCTGAGTCTCGCCCCCACGTTGATCATCCTGCACTTACGCCGACACGCATCGGTGAACTCAAGCTCCGTAATCGACTGGTCGTTGCGCCCATGTCGCGGGTAAGCGCCACGGAGGAGGGCGTGGCCACTGAAGCTATGGCTCAATACTATGGACGCTTTGCCGCCGGTGGTTTCGGTCTTGTAATCACAGAGGGTGTCTATCCCGATCATGCCCGGAGCCAGGCATACTGGCGACAACCCGGTATCGCGACTTCAGAGCAGGCGGAGGGGTGGCGTCCCATCGCAGATACCATCCGTGAACGTGGAGCGGCATCCGTGATGCAACTCATGCATGCCGGACCCCTCATTCAAGAAAATCCGCGCTCCGCGCACGGATTGGCGCCATCGGCCGTCCCACCGAAAGGATCAAAGATGCCCGAATACGGGGGGCGTGGTCCGTACGCCACGCCGAAAGCAATGTCGAAGGGCGACTTTGAGCAGGTGCGCGAGGGTTTTGTCCAGGCGGCTCAGCGAGCCATCGCGGTCGGATTCGACGGCATCGAGATTCATGGCGCCAATGGCTATCTACTCGACCAGTTTATTACGACCTACGCCAACAACCGTGATGATCGGTACGGCGGCTCGCCCGAGGCACGGATTCGGTTTCCGGTCGAGGTCGTCGAGGCTGTTCGGCGAGCCGTGCCCGATAATGCAGTCGTAGGCTACCGAATGTCCCAGACCAAAGTCAACGACTTCGACTACCGCTGGCCCGGGGGAGCCGCAGAAGCCCGTGTATATTTCGATGCCCTCGCAGAGGCAGGCGTGGACTACCTGCATATTGCGAGTGAAGGGCGAGATTGGATCGCGACCGCAGCACTTGAGCCAGGCGTCACCATCACCCGCCTTGCCCGCTCAGTTGCCGAGGTGCCGGTAATCGCTAATGGCGGGATGCACGATCCCACTCAGGCGCACCGGGTGCTGCGTGAGGGACATGCCGATCTGCTCTCACTTGGGCGGGGCGCGCTTGCCAATCCAGACTGGCCCCGGCGTCTGCGTAATAGAGAATCATTCGACACGTTTGACCACGACATGCTCTCACCATCGGCCTCCCTGAAAAATGCCGATAACTGGCGTACAGGACGCTGAACCTGCATTTCTCTCCAGGGAGCCCGGCTAAGCTGGAGGACGCCGCTGCCCTACATCGCTTACAAAAAACCCCACACCGCCAGACGGCGATGTGGGAATCGATGGCTGCCCCGGGAGGACTCGAACCTCCAACCTCCTGTTCCAGAGACAGGCGCTCTGCCGGTTAAGCTACGGGGCATTCGAAATGGGAGCGCACAGTATGCCGCTTCTTGCTCCAGGGTTCCACGCTCAGGCGTCGGAGGCGGAAGGCTTCACCGACGATTCGTTGTCGCTTGCCGAGGAGCGCGCATCGACCTCTGCAGGATCCACCCCGCGCCACGCGGCGAGCTGCTCGGCCGTTCGCTGGCGCACCTTCTGACGGAGCGCGGGTGCATCATCGGTGGTGAGGTTTTCCGTGGATACCGGCGGAAGCACTTTCAGGCGAAGGTGGGCCCGCTGCCGAAAGCGCCAGTCGTTCTTCGGCAGAGCATCGAGCGTGCCGTCGACGACGAGAGGCAACACCGGTACGCCTGCCTGGATAGCCATCCGAAACGCCCCATCGGCGTAGCGTAGCAGCCGACCATCGCGCGAGCGCGTGCCCTCCGGGAAAAGCATCACCGAACACCGCTTCGAAAGCACATCCTTCGCACGCGTGAGAACGCTTGAGCGGCTATCCGGATCGGACCGATCAACGGGGATATCGCCAGCCGTTTTCATCATCCAGCCGAACCCTGGAATCTTCATTAGCTCGACCTTCACCACCCACTTCATCTCGATTGGCAACCGGGAAATCAGCGGAATATCGATGGTGGACTGATGATTGGAGACAACCACGAATGGATTCCGGGGGTCTTCTACCTGATCCCAGCCTTCAATCGTTACATCCCACAGTGGGTTGAAACGGGTTAGCTGGCTCCCCGCCCAGCGAAACAACCGGCCCGTTCGGTACCGCGCCGGGTCGCGCTCGAAAAGACGAAGCACGAGCATTGTGGGGAAGGTCAGCGCAAACGTGAAAACGATCGCTGACCAGATCCAGATGGAGCGAAGAACGGTCATGGCAGAGTGTAAAACATCAGGCAACACCAGAGGAACGATCTCTCTACGCTCATTGGTTCTGTAGAGGTTGTGTGGTGTGGCTCCAGGCCGGAGGAAACGTCGCTTTTTCTCGTGCCGTTGTATCCGCGCATTTATCACCGGGGTTGCTACCTGAGCATCACATGGATATCCTGAAATATTTTTATGAGGAGCCGATGCCGCTGGAGGCGTTGACGTCGGATAACGATCCGGCCGCCCGCGGTAAAAAGGGCCCGACGGTTCCACTGGAGCAACTCCTGAACACGCCAAGCTATTTCCGCGGGTATCTTGCCGGGACGAACATGAAGGCCGATCGGATCGGCCTCACTGCGCTGGAACAGGATGAGATCGCGGTGAGCGTGCTACGAGCCCCGGGTGACGGGGAGAGCTGGCTGGCAGTCTCGGAGGATCAGACGGTACGGGACGTGGCCGATCCTTCTCCTCGTTTCCGTGATCCGTCCAATACGCTATTGATGGTCCGGAAGCCGTCGGAGGAGCTGCTTAGGGAGGCCCTGATCCGGGTGGCTACGGAGCCACGTCGCAAAGCAATTCCTGCGCTGCGCAGCGTGCTCGATGCGTGTAGCGTGGTCTATCTCCGGGAGCCGGCTCACGATGGCTTCGACTGGAGCTTGTACTCGTCCAGACCGCTCCGGCGCGCCATTGAAGCAACACTGTTGCGGCACGCCACGCCCGGCATGCGGCGGTTTGTTCTTCCGTACCAGAAAGCCCGCTCCGAACAGAAATTCTATTTTGAGAGATGGCAACTGAACGACGAACCATTGCCCGATTACATCCAGGAGCTATAGCCGAAGGCACCACACCGGAAGAGCGCTGGATGCGCCGCTGCCTGGAACTGGCTGCCGCCGGGGCGGGCTACGTGAGTCCGAACCCGTTGGTGGGGGCGGTGCTTGTTGACCCGGATGGCAACGTGCTGGGGGAAGGGTATCATGCGCGCTTCGGCGATGCCCATGCCGAGCGTGTGGCTATCAACAATGCGCTGGAGCGCCATGATGAGCAGGCACTGAAGGAAGCCACGCTATATGTAAGCCTGGAGCCGTGCAGTCACCACGGCAAGCAGCCGCCGTGCAGTGATCTGGTGCTGGAAAAGGAGATCCCACGAGTGGTGGTGGGGATGGAGGATCCGTTTCCGAAGGTGAACGGCTCAGGAATCCAGCGGCTTCGCGACGCCGGAGTGGACGTCACGGTGGGGGTACGGGAGAAGGAATGCCAGCGCCTGAACGAGGCGTTCCTTCATCACGTGGAGACAGGCCGCCCCCTGGTAATGCTCAAAATTGCACAGACGCTGGATGGCCGTGTGGCCACCTCTACCGGAGACAGTCGCTGGGTGACCGGCGCGGAAGCCCGCACGCTCGTCCACCACTGGCGCGCGACCATCGACGGGGTCCTCGTGGGTTCCGGGACTGCCCACGCTGACAATCCCCGCCTGACGGTGCGTCACGTGGAGGGGCGGCAGCCGCAGCGTTTCGTGCTTGATCGCAGGGGTGAGCTTCCGGCCACCCTCAGGCTGTTCAACGATGATGAGGTGCATTACACAACGGCGGTGGTGGGCGAAACTGGGCGGCCGGCCTATCAAAAACTGCTGGAAGCTGAAGGCGGCACCGTATTGCGAAGCCCCGAACGTGATGGTCATCTCGATCTGGCCGCCCTTCTGGATACGCTTGGCGAGTGTGGGGGAAGAAAGGGCCGACCCCTGCAGTCGCTCCTGATAGAGGCCGGCCCCGGACTTGCAACGGCCCTTCTCCGGCAGCAGCTTGTGGATCGCCTGTTCGTGTTTATCGCCCCGAAGGTTGTGGGGGAAGGCGTGCCCGCTGTCGGTGACCTCGGCATCCGGAAGATGGCCGGTGCACTCACTTTCACCGAGACGCACTGGGAAGCCGTCGGCGACGACATGCTGTTCCGCGGATACCGGCGGGCCGTGTAGCGTAAGAATCTGAGCCCTGTAACCGAACCCAATCCAGCCATGGAAACTGCCGAGCTGCCGATTCCCGCGAAGGAGCGGTACACGTACGAAGATTACGCCGAACTGCCCGAAGGCGCTCCCTACGAACTCATCTCTGGTAAATTAATCATGGCCCCGGCTCCAAGCCTTCTGCATCAACTCGTGCAGTCAAACCTGCTCTATGCTCTCACTGGATTTGTTCGAGAGAAAGATAGTGGGACGGTGCTCGCTGCTCCCGTTGACGTCCGCCTCTCGGATGAGACGACGGTACAGCCGGATGTGCTGTTCGTCGCCGCGGAGCATAGCGATCGCATCGGGGAGCAGGTGATCGACGGGCCGCCTGATCTAATCGTCGAAATTCTCTCGCCGGCCTCTGCCCACCGCGACGCCGTCGTCAAGAAGCGGCTGTACGAAAAACACGGCGTACCCGAATACTGGATCATCGACCCGGAAGGGGAAACGGTGGAGTTGTATTGTTTGGAAGAAGGGATCTACCAGCAGAAGGCCCGGGTCGTCGAGAAAGGAAACGTCAGCTCGACGCTACTACCCGGGTTTTCGGTGGAA
Source organism: Salinibacteraceae bacterium (assembly GCA_007124945.1). Taxonomy (GTDB): domain Bacteria; phylum Bacteroidota; class Rhodothermia; order Rhodothermales; family Salinibacteraceae; genus Tc-Br11-B2g6-7. Next base: position 8,607 of record SLED01000134.1, read on the forward strand.
TTGGCTGATCTTTTCTGATCCGGAACGCAGTGCGCGCGTTGAGAGAGGTCGTTGTCAATAGCGCACTTCGCTCACCAGTTGATCCATCATGTTTACCGGAATCATCGAAGAAACAGGCCGTATTCGTCAGATTGAAGACCTGGACGGCGGCCGGAAGCTCACCATCGAGGCGTCGTTTGCCGGCGATCTGCGGCCCGACGAGAGTGTGTCCATCAACGGGGCGTGCCAGACGGTGGTGCGCAACGACGACACTTCGTTTGACGTGGTGACGATCGAGGAGACACTGCGTAAGACGACCTTCGGTGCACTGGAGGAAGGCCAGCCCGTAAACCTGGAGCGCGCGATAAAAGCGGGCGGACGGCTCGATGGGCACTTCGTGCAGGGGCACGTGGACGCGACCGGCGAGGTGGTGGACGTGGAGCGCGAGGACACCGACTGGCTCTACCGCATCCGTTTCGATCGGGAGTATCGTCGCTACCTGATTCCGGTGGGCTCAGTAGCGCTCGACGGCATAAGCCTGACGGTAGCGCGGCTCGACAGCAACGAGCTCACGGTGGCCATCATCCCGCACACGTACGAAAAAACCAACGTGTCTTCCTGGCAGAAGGGCACGCCAGTGAACCTGGAGTTCGACATGATTGGGAAGTACGTGGTGGGCTTTATGGAGCAGCAGGCGTCGGATGCGGGCGGTTAAGCAGTTGATATCCTGGTTGGCGCCGTGTACACTACCACTGCAAAAACCTCGAATCTGCCGATACATCCGATGCCTTTTTCGCGAACGGTACTAACCGTTCTTGGTCTCATCCTGTCACTGTTTCTCTGCGAGATCGGGCTTGCGCAGGATAGCGACCTTTACCGCATTGAGACGCGCGACGGCAATGTGTTCATCGGGACGTTAATTTCGGAAGATGAAACCCGGGTCGTTATTGAGGCGCAGGGCATTGGTGAGCTGACTATTGAGCGGGCGAACATCCGTAGAATGGAGGCGATAGATCCGGAGCGCATTCGGGATGGTGTCTACTGGTATCCGAATCCACAGGCCACGCGGTATTTATTTGCGCCCAATGCGATCGGACTTCCGCAAGGGGCCGGGTACTATCAGAATACCTGGATCTTCTTCAACAACGTGAACTACGGCTTCACGGACAACGTGTCGATGGGCGTGGGTACCGTGCCCGTTTTCCTGTTCGGTGTGCCGGCCGTTCCCGTATGGCTCTTACCTAAAGTGTCGATTTCGTCACCCGCAGACAACGTTCATCTTGCGGCAGGTGCAGTTCTGGGAGGGATCGTTGGTGCTGATGATAGCGGGGGAGCGGGTATCGTCTATGGTCTGGGCACGTTTGGTAACCAAGACAGCAACATTTCTGTCGGAGCCGGCTTCGGTTACGCAGGTACCGACTTTTCGAGTACGCCGGCGCTCACCATCAGCGCGATGCATCGCGTTTCGCGGACGCTCTACTTGATTACGGAAAACTACGCCTTCACCAACGACGGTGCCGCGGGTGTGGCCTCCGTAGGACTGCGCTGGGCGCCCGAGCGATTCGCCGTCGATTTCGGCCTTGTTCGTCCGCTTGACGTGGGCGGAGACTTCATCGGCTTTCCCTGGCTCGGCGTAGCGATACCTTTCGGGCGGTAGCTACGGCAGCTCAATTACCGGATTTTTGGGGAAGGGCCGGTAGAGCACCATCACGCCACCGATCGTCTGCACCACGTGCGTGGGGCCGATGCGGTCGGTGAGTTCCTCCGCTATCTGCTCGGCATCCTCCCGTGGATCACCCGAGGTGCGCACTTTGATGAGCTCATGCGTGTTGAATGCCTCCTCGATCGCATCCTTCACACCGCTTGAGAGCCCATCCTTCCCGATACGCACGATCGGGTCAAGCTGGTGGCCGATTTTACGCAGATGCGCGCGCTGGCTGGAGGTTAATCGTTCGATGGTGCTGTCGCTCATGCGGAAGAAGAAAGTGGTTGATCCGGTATCGCGCCCGTTGTGAATCGGAGAGACCGGGCGATGATCCCGCCTTAATACCGCAGCCGCACCACCTGTGGAAAGGCATCGCCACCGCCCTGGCGGATGCCGTACAGGGTATCCTCAGTAAGATGTCCCAGGGTTAGCGATATGCCGGACGGCCACTGTACTACCTGCACGAGATTACCGTCGCGGTCGTACACGTCGGCTTCATTCGGCGCCCCGTCTGGAACCGAGCGCTGTACCCAGAGTCGGCCGTCGCTATCGAAAAAAATGCCGGCAAGAGGCGGCTTTCTGTCGGGCACGCCAAAGGGAAACTCGGACACGCGGGCATCGATGCGGTCAGCCTGCTGCTGGAGTTGTTGCTGAGCACGTTCCTGCTCGTCGGGAGAGAGCTCGGGTCCAGCCATGTCCTGAGAGATTACTCTCAGGGTGTCGCCTGCGGCATTAAACCACGTTACCTCATACCGATCCGTAATGGTGAAGGCCCATTCACCAGTAGGACTATGAGCGTTTAGCTCACGCGCGCCCATTGGCTGCGGTACAAACATTATCCCGCCTTCTATGGGAGCCTCATATATGGGAATCCGACCTTCTGGGGCTGCCGGTATCATCACTTCGCGCACCGTTTCACTGTCCATGGAGCGGTGGAAACGTCCACGGTTCGACTCGTCGTCTTCTGTTGGCTGCCGCCCGCCTACATCGATCAGATGGCCATCTTCGTCAAAGGTGATTGCTGCCAGCAAGCCGAAGTGGGTGTGGTCCATTCGGATATTGTCGTGCGGCGAGGCGCCTGAATCTGTTAGATCGTATGCGTTGTAGCGCCGGTTCTGGTCGTCACGAACCCAGAGCAGCCCGTCAGGACCGAAAGCCGGGCAGCACGGGCGGTTGAGCTCGCCTGGTCCTTCTCCATGTCCGCCGATGGTAAATAAATAAGTGCCCTCCCGATCATACGCGCGCAGTTCATGTGCCTGCAAGTCGGCTACCACCACATGACCGCCGGGTGATACGGCGACCCCTCCGATACGTCCAAAGAGATATTCCTCCTCACCATCGGCCACGCCGATTTCAAGATCTACCGTTGCCTCTACGGCCTCCGGCCGCTCCTCTTCGGCTGTGGCGGGAAGGTCCTCGCTCTGGCATGCAAAGAGAAACAGGGTGGCTGCAACGAGAGAGAAGATGCGAATCATTTGCCGGGCATAAGCTGGTTTAACGAGTCTCCAGCGTAGGATATGCACAAAAGCAGTACAATTGCTACCTTCCGTAACAACCAGCCGTTACTTCAGGCAAATTGTTACCATGTCATCCGATCGAAAAGACCGACTCGTGACCGTCGCGCGGTTCGAGTACCCGTATCAGGCACAGCTCGCCCGAACCCGTCTGGGCGAAGCCGGGATCCCGTCTACCGTGGAAAACGAGGATATGACCGGGCTGCACATGTTCTTTAATATGAGCCTCAGCGGTGTCAAACTGAAAGTACCGGAGTCGTACTACGACGAGGCCGAGCATATCCTGGCGGAGCTTCCGGAGGAGGGGTTGGACGAATGATTGTGTATGGGAGTCTGGGGGTGCGGGGGTACTCCATCGTTAAACGTTTAACGTGTCACGTTCAACGACATAAAAAACCCGACCTCCGCTGAGCGCGAAAGTCGGGAGTTGAAATGGTGCCCGGGACTGGAGTCGAACCAGCACGACCTTTCGGTCACTGCCCCCTCAAGACAGCGCGTCTACCAATTCCGCCACCCGGGCAGGGCAAAAAAATAATGTGACTCCGGCAGGGCTCGAACCTGCGACCCGCTGGTTAAAAGCCAGCTGCTCTGCCAACTGAGCTACGGAGTCATACCGCAAACGGCCAACGAACATAGCACAAAAACGGTGACTGCGCAAGAACGTGGCCGATGTCGAGCGTTGAAGTATCGGTGAGAAAACCGTTGGTTCCCCCTCTACACCACCCCAGTCCGTGAACACTCCGTTGATGTCGCGCTGGTAAATTTCTGATTGGCACCTTTCTGCAACGATGCTCGCCGCGAGGATGTAACATGTGGGTGTCAGCCGTACATACTGTGTATGTAAAACACGAGACACACATCAAAAGCAGCCAGAACCGGTGTCAACGTCACGCGAATTTCTGATCGAACGATGGGCGCGCGATCCCGACGCGCTTTCGGCGGAGGAACGTGCACGGGTAGAAACGTGGGTGTCCTCCGATGTGGAATCCCGATCGGCAGCCGAGTTCTGGAGAGCGTTTTTCGAGCAGTCGGATGAGCTGCGCAGCCATGTGGCGCCGTCGCAGGTGCAATCCTTCGTGTCGGAAATGTTCGCCGCGCCGCTTACGCTTACCCTCACACCCTGGGCGCCTTCTCAGGATGGACATGCGGTTGGGGAGCCTCCTGTCTGGAAGGCCGACGCTCCCCAGCCGTCAACGAGGTCCGCGTTTACGAATGTGGCAACGCTTGCCCACGAAGATGAGGGTGTGCTGGTGCGCATTATGCGCGATGAGATGCGGGGGCATTACCGGCTTTATATTCTCGCAGAGCCGCAGGAGACGTATGCTCACGCCCTCGTCGAACTTCCCGAGGCGAATGTTCAGATGGTTACGGATGAAAGGGGGCGGACACGTTTCTCGGTTTCCGAGCGAGTGGAGCCGCAGGATCTCGGGGCCCGTGCTATTCTAAGACGAGCGGTTGGGTCGGTGCAGCTCCCGGCAGCCGGCACGGTAGCGCCAGTTGAGCTGGAAAACGGTCTGCGGCTCGTGGTGCGGCGCGCCGATGGGTCGGTCGTCGTTGAGGCATCCAGCGAGAATGACCAAGCCTCGCCAACCCGCGCTGCGCTGGTGACGGAGGATCGCGAAAAAAGCATCTTTACGTTCAGCGACGATCTTGCCCGTGTTAAGCTTTCGGAGCAAACCAGCGGAACGCTGTACTTTTATCTGTAAGATGGTTAGCCTTCGGTTGTCGATGGCTGTATGGCATCGTAGAACAAGGATGCACAAGGTCCATGGTGCGGCATGGAGCAACCGTTTCGGCGCGAACGCGATTTCCGAGCGTTATTAAGGCAACTGAAGCGTCCGGCAACAGCCTGGACGCGGCTGCTTCTCGTCGGTCGTTTTTTTGAGAGTTGCTGCGCTAACCCCGCCGCGTCCGAGCCGTATCTACTGGAAGTCATCCAGCCCTTTTCCAAAATCGTAGAGGAGTTTACGCCGGTTGGCGCTGATCCGCGTCAGTTGCGGCGCATTTACGAGAGCTTTCGGCGTCTGGTAGAGGCACTGCCGGATCTGCAGGCTAAGGGAGCGGTGGAGACGGTAGCGGTACTGCGAGATAAGCTGGCGCTCTCCTATGCATATATCGGCGGATACGAGCACGCGGCCGAGCTGCTCGGAGTCGAAGCGCCCGCGCCGGTGGATCAGTCGTTTACGCCACCTGAACAGCTTGCGCTGCTGGCGGAAAACACACGTGCTGGCAGGGGGCAGGGCCAATGGGGGCGTTTGCTTGAGCAGTTCAATTTGGGTACAGATGGAACCGCTCGTGGCGTCTGCGTGCCGGTAGTGGAGCGGCTGCCGCGCGAACTTACCTTTACCGGCTTGCTCCGCCTTCTCGACGTGCAACTCTTCGGGCGGGTATCGGGGCAGCACGACGACATCCACGCGGACGTCTCGGTCTTCGGGCTGGATAAATCACGGAGCACGGTGGTGCAGGAGGCGGTGCGCGCTGCCCGGTATCGAATATCGAAGACACATCCGCGCCTGACCGATCGTTACTCAGGGAAGGTCATCTTTGATGTCCCATCAGCCCTGCATGATGGTCGGTCCGCTCATCTGGCCGTTGCCGCACTGCTTTATTGTGCATTCCTCGAGCAATCGGGCACGCGCGTGCGATACAGATTAAGGCCGGGGGTCGTTATCACCGGTAATGTAGACGACCGGGGTACGGTGCGTCCTGTCGATGAGGAAACGCTGAAAGCCAAGACGCGTGCGGTGTTCTTTTCGCCCAGTACCGCTTTTGTTGTGCCGGCTTCACAGGGGGATCTGGCTCAAGAGGTGATCGAGCATTTACGGGAGGACTTCCCGCGGCGTCAATTGCCCATTGTACGGGCACAGCACCTTGAGGACGTGTTTCATGATCGGCGTGTGTCAGAGCGCAACGTCGCCGGGCCGCTCCGGTTTGCCGGCCGCTGGATCTGGCACCGGCGGGCTGCCGCGCTTCCGCTCACCCTGCTGGTGGCGATGCTGATGTTGATCGGAGCATTTCTTACCTCGCCGCTCGACCGCGTGCCCGTCAGCTACGAGCTTAACGGTGAGGTTGTGACGTTTCTGAACCAGCATGGTCAGGAAGTTGAGCAACTCAACATCGGTGCGTCGGCCGCGGAGCGGAGACACATCGAACCGGCGGCCGTGGGAGCTAACCCCGTCCGTGGAACGCAAGACATCTGTGCCGTGCAGGGTGGCGCTCCGGGCGGTGAGCTAACCCTGATGTGCCGATCGAGCGATACAGCGGAGCCACGGTGGGCTCACAGCCTTAGCACAGACCTATCTTTTCCACGGTCGCTTGGCCTCTTCGATGGGCCGATGTACCCGCACGCCATGATCATTGGAGACCTTACGGGCGATGGCCGCGCCGAATTACTCGCCGCACTCAATCACCAGCGGTACTTTCCTGCGGTTGTGAGGCTGTATGATCTCGAAACCGGGAAGGAGCGGGCTGCCTATCTGCATGCGGGACGAATATACGCGGCGGATGCTGGGGATCTCACGGGCGACGGCGTTCAGGAGGTGGTGGTTGGAGGCATCAATAACGCGCTCGATACCGCTTTTTTAGCCGTGCTGGATCCTCGGGAAATGAACGGTCACGGTCCCATCACCGGGCGCTATGAACCGGAAGGATGGGCGCGCGCTGCCGAACGCGCGTATGTACGCATTCCCCGTACTGAAGTGGGAGAGCATCTTCGCAGCTACATCCGCTGGGTAAGCGTGCGCGGTATCCATCTGGATGCATGGAACCGCACGCTCCAGGTTCGAGTGGTGGAGGCTCCCGAAAACGCGATGGATGGCCTCGTGCCGCGGGATGTGTCGTACGACATTTCGTTCAACGCAGACCTTGAGCCACAGCGTATCGGGACGGGGGACGCGTATGATCTAATGGCTGATCATCTGCTGGAGGAAGGCTTCCTCGATGAACCTCCCACGGTATCCTACTTCAGCGAGTTTATGCAGATGTTGATGTACTGGGATGGCGAGAGCTGGCGGGAGGAGCCGTTTCTTCGACGCGATTATCCGCTCAGCACTCGTGTACCATCGTCCTATCGCCGGTAGAAAGTTCGATCCTGGAGCACGATTCTTCCACAATCGGTTCAGGATTTTTCCCAGAGCAGATGCATCGGCTCCCGCAGTACGAGCACACCTTCCAGGAGTGAGCGATCGAAGTTTATGAATCCGTGGGCCGTGTAGACCTCCTTGGGGCTGCAATCGAGTAGCAGCTTCACTTCACGCTTCTTCTGGCGGTAGTCATGCGTCAGAATTGCACCCTGAAGTCCGGTTCCGCCGGTACCGACAAATACGTCGACGGGCTCACCATCGGAGCTCCGCGTGCCCGGCACGAAGCCATAATCCATCGGATAGATGATCTCCGGAAACGCCGGGTGTGGTTGCCCGGCGGGTCGGTCAATCGTTATCCCGCCGGATTCGATAATTCCCTCCCAGGCCGCCCAATCAATGGATTGAGCGAACAGGTTGGCAAGGATGTGCAGCGATTGGGCGGCGTTCATCCGCAGGAAATGAAGGCTATGCAACTTGCAGGAGGCAAGGTGCGGAAGCGCCGCAGGCCGGTCAGGTTCCTACGCAGCACGTCGCGGCACAGCGGTAGCGTACAGCCCAGGCCGGTGATAACAGCGCAAAACGCTCCGAAGGAAAACGGTAGCAGTTTCCGGTCGAAAGGCATACTCGTCGGACTCCATCGTCAGCAACACCATACCATTTTTCCATTCATACCTGTCTATGGCCTCGTGCTCCAATGCGGTAGAGAGCAGTTCGGGAAGGGGTAACTGATCCGTGCGTAATTCCATAATTATTATGCAGGTAAGTCCGGTCCGATACACTGAGGTAGTAACCCTTATCGTCCGGCGGCCAGAGCGTTAAAGGGCTCGGGGCCAAACCGTGGGGTAGTCACGAACGTCGAAAGAACCGTGCCAGTATCGCGCCTGCCGCAAACCAGAGGGCTCGGGTTTTCCAGATAGAGGGTTCTGGCTCCGGCACCGGGGGCGCTGGCTCAACCGGTGCTTGCTCTGGTCGGCGCCGCTTGGCTTGCACCGAGGTAAATTCCGCTCCGAAGAAGAAAATCTGGGCCGAGTAATAAATCCACACCAGCAGTGCGACGAGTGCACCGGCAGCACCGTAGGCCGAGCCGATAGCCGAGTTGGCCAGGTACCAGCTGATCCCCGACGTTCCGATCGTAAAGAGAACCGCAGTGATGCCCGCTCCCAACCACACATCCCTCCACGCGACGGGGGCATCGGGAAGCGCCCGGAAAAGAATGGCGAACAGCAGCGCCAGAAAGGCGATTGCCAGCACTCGCTCGGCTGCTACCGCTACGAATGGGACCTCCACCGACGCCGCCGCCACCGCGAGGGCCGAGGCCAGCAACACGCTGGTAAGAAGCAGGGTGGCACAGGTGGCTACCAGCAGTAAAGCGAGAGCACGCGAGCGAAGAAATCCGATCAGCCCGGCGTGTGCGGCTTCCACATTCCAGATCGTGTTCATCGCATCATGGAGGCGAGAAAAGAGAGTGCTTGCACCGATCAGTAATATCAGCACACCTGCTACAGCTGCCACCGCGCCTGAACCCGGCGAGGCTGCTGCATTCTGCACAAGTTCGCTCACCAGTACGGCGCCATCGGGCCCGATCACGGTCTCCAACTGATCGACAAGCGTTGCCTCTGCGTCCTCTGCCTGCCGGCTGAAGAACAAACCGACAAGC
>SLED01000384.1 GCA_007124945.1 Salinibacteraceae bacterium
CTCACCTTTTTTAACAGCATCTAAAATTTCATCAGGCGAGCAGTTCAGTACATCAGCAAACTGGTTTACCGTACCTGCGTACAGACCGGACGAATATGTGAGTTCTCCAGCTGCGAACTTCTCTACCGATTGACTACGAGCGTTTCCAGCCATAATGTGCGTGTGCGATCGATTTCGTGATGAACTCGCTGACGCCGTGGGGTGCAGTCAGCTTATTTCTCCTCATAATGAGCCTACTAATACGCGGCAAGGAGATATTTGATGCATAAGGCTCCTCACGTTTCTAATGTGCGCAAATCGAGGCGTTGCCTCGATGGGTCTGTTTGCGCCGTATCGACAAGAATTAGCACCTTCGGTTAGTATGAAGTGGCGTTTTCACTCGTGTCGCGTCAAAGAGGACAAGGTTGAGGAGTTGCGCGATCTGATACAGTTACTCTTTTCCCGTCGATCACTGCCACACCTAACGGGATGGTCTAAAACGTGGCAAAGAAAAGAATTGCTTCGCGACCTCGGTGCTCGCAGCGGCGCATTTGCACAAGCGATGGAGGAGGGCGAAGAGGCTCCTCCAATTCCCTTTGCCATTGCCCACCTCCGCGTGCGCAATCAATTTCTGGAGGCAATCGCCAAGGAAGTGCCCGATGCTCCGTACGATCTCATAGCGCGTATGCTGAGCGAATTTCTGGAGCCTGGTGGCGAGATAGCGTTCGCCGCGTCGAATAACGTTGAGAAATGGAAGATCACCAGGGATGGTGCGGTCCGGCTAAGTAGGTAGTCGCGCCTCCTCAATTGCATTGAACACTCGATTTTCGAACGTATCACGGGGGAGTCGTTCTGCCTTCTTCTGTCCGTTTTCCGGTAGCATGAAGCTTCGCACACGTCGCTGCCCACCCTCATTCCGGTCCTCAACCCGCGCGTGGACAGCGATACTCGAGCTCGTGAGCATTGCATCTACCGTGTGCGGATGTTTGGGGAAAGGCAGGCCCTTGGGAAGCGCCTCAATCATGCGATCGGCGGCGGCGCTGATAGCGTCCGGGTTGACCGTTTCAAGAGGAATTGAAATGTCAATTGAGTCGTGTGGCGGAAAGGTGAGGAAGAGGCTACTGAACTGAGGCGCCAGCGGACGCCAGTTAATATCGACGGTGCCGTGACCGTGTGTGAGCTCGTGTATCGCATCAAGAAGAGAAGGAAATTTCTCGGCCAGTTGCTCACGCATAAAGCTGTAGGCTCGCGCAGAGGCCTCGGTGTCGGAGAGGTTCCCCACTTCTACCGCGGCCTCCAACGAGGCATTGCGCAGCCACTCCTGAACGGCCGGGTGATTTGTCATCCTATCGCTCGTACGTCGCATGGAGCGCTGAAGAGGGCCACGCAAACGTTCAATCCATTCGTCCTTCGATAACTCAGCCACGGTATTTTGAGTAGTTTCTGACAGAGAATACCTACTCGAATCGTACACCCTTCCCGGGCGGTGAGATTCCCTTCAGACACCGATTCAGAAGGAACAAATTAGCTTTACGCGCCTTTTACAATGGTCTTTTCAATACTCACGCAACGTGATTTCCAGCCACTATGGGATCTTTTCAGTCGTTCGTTAGCGAGAAATATGAGATGAAGGAGTTTCCGCTCGATGAGTTGTCCGAGCGGCTTAAGATCTCACAACAAACGCTGGTGCGCTGGGTGGATCGTCATCTCATTGATGCATCGCTCGGATGGACGCTCACCGACGATAACGAAGAGCTTCGCGTCATCAAGGTAGCGGCAAGCAAGCTTGACGAGCTTGAGAAGTTCGCCGAGGAGTACCGTGAAGGACTGGTCTCCAGAAAGGAAGCCAGACGCATTCTCAAGATGATCGACCGGAAGAAAGTCAAGAAGATGGTCCGGGCCGGCGATATCGAAACCACCACGGTGGATGAAGAAAAGCGCGTGCTCATCAGCAGCCTTGAGGATCACCTTATCCGTCTTGAGCAGGGCGAAGAGGACGAGTAACGTCACTTCGGCTGCTGTGCTTCAAGCTGACGACGGATCGCCTTTTTGGTGATAGCGGTGTGCGAGTCGTGATACAGCACGGTCCTGTCTTTGACCAACAGGAGCTGCGGCGTTTCATGACGCACGCCGAGACGGGCCTCGATCTCGTTGCTCACGTCTCTTGAACGCTGAACCACCACTTCGAAGACAGGCACATCGCCGTCGTCGATTGATTTGACATGCCACCGCGCACGAAAACTGAGCGCGCAGATACTGCTGTGTTTGTATATCAGCACGGGCTCATCTTCCGATCGTTGAAGCGCCGTTTCGAAATCCTCAATGGTGGCAAGATCGTACATGTCATGTCGTTTGATGGTAAAACGTTCGGATCACCAGCCGCCTGGTACGCGCTGGGACGCTATCAGTAGGTGCGCGTTTCAAAATCGTGTTACATCATGTCCACACGCCTCTCCGCCGGAAGCGATCTGCGTATGTTTTGTTTACGAAGGTTCTAAGCCCTTATCTCTCAAACAATAGATTTTTCCATGCCAGAGAATAATGCTTACGGAGCAGCTAATGTGCGCTGGGATCTTTCTGATCTCTATGAGGATGCAGAAGCGGCGCTGACTGATTTGGAACAGGCCGCCTCGGAAGCGTCGGACTTCGCGGAGACGTACCGTAGCCGTGTGGCTGAGCTCGGCGCGCCTGACTTGCGGGACGCGATCGAGCGCTATGAGACTATTCAGGAGCGAATCGGCCGCGCTTCCACGTATGCCTACCTGCACTGGTCTACCAATACGAACGATGCAGACCGCGGCGCACTGCTGCAGCGCGTTCGGGAAGAGGGCAATCGCATCAACCAGGAGCTGATATTCTTTGAGCTGGAGTGGATCAAGGTCGACGAGGCGCGTGCCGAGCAACTCATAAACTCGGAAGAACTCGAACCCTACCGGCACTACCTTGAGGTTGAGCGCCTTCACAGGGAGTATGTGCTTACAGAGCCGGAGGAGAAGGTGCTTTCGGAAAAATCGGTGACCGGAAGCAGCGCATGGACGCGTTACTTCGATGAGACGGTTGGGGCCATGCGGTTTGAGCTCGATGGTGAGGAGCTGAATCAGCAAGATATTCTCTCGAAACTGTACGAGCCTGAACGAGAGCTCCGGCAGCGGGCAGCGGCTTCGTTTACCGAAGGACTGCTGGAGGAGCAACGGTCGCTTACCTACATCTTCAACACGCTGCTGGCTGATAAAGCGTCGAACGATCGGCTGAGGGGGTACCCGCACTGGCTAAAAGGGCGCAATCTCTCCAACGAGGTGGACGACGAAACGGTAGAGGCACTCATCGGCGCTGTAACCTCACGGTACGATCTCTCCGGGCGCTATTACGCGCTGAAGCGACGTCTTCTCGGCCTGGAGGAGATGATGGACTACGATCGATATGCGCCCATTGGCGAGGCCGACACGCGCTACCAGTGGCACGAGGCCCGCTCCCTCGTTCTCGATTCGTATGGTGACTTTCATGAGGAAATGGCTTCGGTTGCAGCGCGCTTTTTCGATGAGGAGTGGATCGATGCGCCATCTGTACCGGGTAAGCGCGGCGGAGCGTTCAGTCACGGTGCGGTGCCCGGTGCCCATCCGTACGTGCTAATGAATTTCGATGGTCGCGTTCGCGATGTGCAGACGCTTGCGCACGAGCTCGGCCACGGTGTCCATCAATATCTGGCGCGGGAGCAGGGGTTGCTGCAGGCTGGAACGCCGCTCACCACGGCCGAGACTGCCTCGGTCTTTGGCGAAATGCTGGTGTTTCAGCGGCTGATGCGTCTTGAAGACGACCCGAAAAACCGTCTGGCTATGCTCATCGGCAAGATCGATGACACCATGGCGACCGTCTTTCGACAGGTGGCGATGAACAGGTTTGAGGACCGCATTCACACCGCGCGGCGCGAGGAGGGCGAGCTAAAGGCTGCACGCCTGGGAGAGCTCTGGGTAGAAACCCAGCGCGCGATGTTTAACGGCGAGGTAACCCTTGGCGATCATTACACCCACTGGTGGAGCTATATTCCGCACTTCCTCCACACGCCGGGCTACGTGTATGCCTACGCGTTCGGTGAACTGCTTGTGCTCGCACTCTATGCACGCTACCAGGAGGAGGGAGATGATTTCGCGGAGCAGTACGTTCAGCTGCTGCGCAGTGGCGGGTCCGACTGGCCCCATCAGCTGGTTGGGCGCCTGGGTGTTGATCTGCAGGACCTTGAGTTCTGGCACGAAGGCCTCGGAGCAATAGAAGACCTTGTTGCGAAAGCAGAACGGCTTGAGCAACAGCTGCCGACCAACGGACAGAAAAAGACATCAGCCAGCGAATGAGAAACCAGTCCGACGAATCCGTGCACGAGAGGGAGACCAGTCAGCCTGCGTTTTGGAATGAACGGTATGCTGAGTACGAGGAGCTTTTTGGCACGAAACCGAATGCCTGGGTAGCCGAGCAAGCTCCCGACCTGGCGCCCGGAGCAACGGTGCTCGACGTCGCTGCAGGCGAGGGTCGCAATGCGCTTTATCTTGCGCAGCGCGGCCATCCGGTTACAGCCGTGGATTTTGCTGAAAAGGGGCTTAGGAAGTTGGAGCGGCAGGCAGAGAAGCAGGAGTTGGACATCAGTTGCGAGCCGGTCGACGTGTTATCATGGCAGCCGGAGCGTCAGTGGGATGTCATCGTCGTTACGTTCCTGCAGCTGTTGCCAGAAGAGCGTCCTGCACTTTTCGAGCGTCTTCTGCGCTGGCTCTCGCCGGGAGGAACGTTCCTCGGCATCTTCTTCCGACCGGATCACCTGGCGGAAGTGTACGCCGACGTGGGGCCACCTGTGGGAGATCGGATGATTCCCACGGAAGAGTTGCGCGGGTACTTTCCTTCTACAGGATCTTTGATCTGCCGTCCCGAAGATCGTACGCTGCAGGAGGGGAAAATCACCGGCCGATGCGCTGTATCCGTAATCCGCTACGATGCCCATTCCACCTAAAACGAATGTTTTAATCATCGGGCCAGCTTGGTTTGGCGTACATTGCAGATCACAACAAATATCTACGAGCCTCTTGAACTTGCCTCCCATACTGGCGATACTTCAGGTGCTTGTCGGGTACTTTAGTAGCAGATTTGATTCATTTACAATTCAACGCGGTTATCGAACTGAAATTGCTGCCATGGGGTAGGCAATTCGTGCTCTTCTACGGCAGTCACTTTCTATGACACTTTACGCGCTCGGTCTAAACCACGACACAGCACCTGTTCAGGTGCGGGAGTCTTTTGCACTGAAAGAGCAGGAGACGCGAGATTTCTACCGGCAACTCTCGCTTTCCCCGGAAGGAGAGGTGGTGCTGGTGTCGACGTGCAATCGCACGGAGGCGTATCTATTCGGCACTCCTGAGGACGTTAAGGCGGTACGTAAAGCGCTGGTCGTTCGTGCGGGTGAATCGTGGCCGGGGGATGGGTCGTTTTGCTATCAGGATGAAGAGGCTATCCGGCATGTGATTGAAGTGTCGTCCGGGCTGCGCTCGCAGGTGCTTGGTGACGCGCAGATCCTGGCGCAGGTTAAAGATGCATACAGGCTGGCTGTTGAGGAGGACCGGGTGCATTCGTACATGCATCGGCTGATGCATGTGACGTTCCGTACGGCCAAGCGCGTGATGAACGAGACGGCCCTGGCGGATGGAATCGTTTCCGTTTCGGGTGCTGCTATTGCTGCGGCCCGCCTACATTTTGAACAGGATGGGTTGCAGCTTTTTGAGGACCAGCGGATGTTGGTGCTGGGTGCAGGCGAGATGGCGGCGCTCGCGCTGGAGGCGTTGCGCTCGCATGGCGCCACGGACATCCGCATTACGAACCGCACCGAGGCCAATGCACGCCAGCTTGCTAAGAAGCACGGCGCGAGAACCATATCGTGGGAGGAACGCCATGCGGCCATCGCCGCGTCTGACCTGGTCATTGTGGCGACGGGTGCACCGCGACCAACCGTGGTGGCCGACGAGTTGCCCCGCCCCCGGCCTGCGTCAGGTTCACGTCTGATGATTGATATCGCTGTGCCGAGGAACGTGGAGGAGCAAGTTGGGGCGCTGCCCGGGTACCGCGTGATCGATCTTGACGCCATCGACGAGCGCCTTGCTCACGTCGAGGCCCGTCGGAAGGCTGAATTACCCGCGGCCCGCGAAATCTGTGAAGACGGGCTGCAGGAATACGTCACGTGGATTTTCCACCAGCAGGCGCTGCAGCCTGCCATAAATGCTATCCGGAATACCTTCGACAGTATTCGCAGGCAGGAAATCGAACGGCATGCCCATCGTTTTGCCGAAACGGATGCCGACGAACTCGACCACCTGACGCGTTCGATTCTACAAAAGCTGCTCGCCATTCCTGTAGTACGCCTCAAGAACGTGGATCCGGACAGTATTGACTATGTGCATGGCATCCGACTGCTGGAAGCCCTGTTTTCGAAATCGTCCCGCGAAACGGATGGTGAGTCTGTAGATCCGCGTGTAGCTGCTCGCAAGCCTTCATCGATGCATCCGCCCTCAGCTTGCCCATTTGGAAGCGACGAGATGCAGGCCGATCAGTCGCCGGAGCAGAAGCTTGCGGAGATGTTCAGGCAGTTTGCGGCGGAGAAGGAGCAGGAGTAGCGTCCGAGTGGTAGGCTGTACGTAGCGTAGCACCAGTGGAACGATCTCCCGCCTGTCATTTCCCTTTCTTCAGGTATGACCCGAGAACTAACGATCGGTACTCGTCGCTCTCGCCTCGCGTTATGGCAGGCTCGGCGCGTCCGTTCACAACTGGAAAATGCGGGTCATCGGGTCGCGATTCAGGAGATCACTACCAAAGGAGATCGCATCCTCGATCAGCCACTCGCTGATATCGGCGACAAGGGGCTGTTCACGAAGGAGCTGGATGTGGCGCTTCTAAATGGAGAGATTGACGTGGCCGTTCACTCGCTGAAAGATTTACCCACGCAGCTTCCTCCAGGGATATGTCTTGCGGCTATTGGGGAGAGGGCTGATCCTGGCGATGCGTTGATTACGCATCCGAAAGTTAATGGGTTGTTGGCTGATCTGCCGGAGGGAAGTACACTGGCCACTTCCTCACTGCGTCGCAAAGCGCAGCTGCTGGCATGGCGGCCAGATTTGAACGTGGTACCGGTACGGGGCAATGTGCCGACCCGCATTCAGAAACTGGACGAGAGTAGCTGGGAGGGCATCGTGCTCGCTGTTGCAGGTCTGCAGAGGCTTGAGTTGACTAATCGGATTGCTGAGAAAATTTCGTACGACGTTGTGCTCCCGGCTGTGGGTCAGGGCGCTTTAGGCATCCTATGCCGTGAGGACGATGGTCGAACGCTTGACATCGTCCGTGACGCGGTCCATGATGAGGATGCAGCCGCGGCTGTTCTTGCAGAGCGCGCGCTGCTCCGCCGGCTCGAAGGCGGCTGCCAGGTGCCGATCGGCGCGTACGCGACCGTTCAGGGCCACAGTCTGTCGATGGTTGCCTGCGTGGCCTCCCTTGATGGATCCAGGATTATTCGGGAGCGGATCGACGGTGTAACGGAGGCGGCGCGTGCGTTGGGTGTTTCGCTTGCGGAAACGCTCCTTAGCAGGGGTGCCAACGCTATCCTCGACGAGATTAGACGGCAGGAGCCATGACGTCTGAAACCGCGCCCGTGGTGTACCTTCTGCGCAGGCCGCGTGAGGTGGATCCGTATGAGGATGCACTGTCTACGGCCGGCTACCAGCCGGTTCATCTGCCGGTTCTCGAGTTCTCGTACGTGAACGAGCCCCGATTCCACGAATTTCTGAAAAGTCCTGGTTCGTTCGGCGGTTTGATTGTAACCAGTCCGCGGGTGGTGGATCTTCTGAAGACCATCAAGGAGCGAGATCCGCAACTGTTGGCTCCGTGGTTTAAGAAGCAGTCCTACGCTGTCGGTCCATCAACTTCTGGAAGGCTCACGACGCTGGGTTTCGACGTCCGAGGCAGCAATGCCGGGAATGCGGAGGAGCTCTCCCGTGTCATAATTGCAGCGAGACCCTCCGGGCGTCCTCTTCTTTTTCTCTGTGGAAATCGACGGCGTGAAATGCTTCCGAAGGCGTTGACGCGTGCGGGCGTCGCCTGGCAGGAGTTGCAGGTCTACCGCACAGATGTGTCGGACTCTATTGTGCCGGCCGATGAGCGGCCTGGCTGGGTGGTGTGTTTCAGTCCCTCTGGAGTTGAGGGACTAACGCAGATCCTCGATTCGCTTGCCCACACCCCGCGGATCGCAGCGATCGGGCCTACCACGGCACAGGCTCTCCGAGTCGAAGGTTTTACCGTGCATGCTGTGGCGCACGAGCCATCGGCGGAGGGCGTTATTCGGGCCCTCCAGCGCGCTGAGCCAACGATCAGGTGAGCACCAGGTCCAGGGCTTTGCGGTAGTCGCGTGTGGCCGCTTCCGGGTCTTCCTTGGTTGTAACACCCGTCATTACGGCCACGCCATAGGCCCCCGCCTCCATTACAGGAGCGACACGCGCGGGCGTAATGCCGGCAATGGCAATCACGGGGATACTCACGGCTTTGCAAACCTCTTCAAGCCCCCGCACTCCTTTCACCTTTGCGGGGTCCTTTTTTGATCGCGTGGTAAACACCGGTCCGAAACCGATGTAGTTGGCCCCTTCCTCTTCTGCGCGCACCGCCTGAGACGTGGTGGTGGCCGTCGCGCCGATAACAGCGTCCTCTCCGAGCAGCCTCCGGGCGGCATCGACAGGGAAATCAGTTTGTCCGAGATGCACGCCCGCTGCATCCGTGGCCATCGCGAGGTCGATATGGTCGTCTATCAGAAGCGTCACGTTCTTTTCGCGGCACACCTCCGCCGTATCAGCCGCCTGTATCAGCTTATGACGAACCATTCCAGCCTTTTGCCGAAACTGAATAAGGTCAGCCCCTCCATCAATGGCCAGGCGTGCAAGTTCAGCATGAGAAAATCGCTGTTGAAAGTGGTAATCGGTTAATACGTGCAGACGTCCGAGCGTCATGACGAACAGATTGCGTGAGGGAAATCAACGGCGGTCTTGAAAGGACACCTACACCAGTGGTATGTTCACCGTTACAGGAGCCGCCCCAGAAGCTACCCTTTAACATTGCATGATGCAAGAAATCGCGCGGGATGCCGAGTCGATCTTTAGGGCAGCCGTGGAGGCAGTGCAGGCGCCGCGATCGCTGGCGGAAGCCGGGATCGCAGAAGTGGTTGAAGGATGCGCCGGACGAGTCTTCGTCATCGGCGCAGGGAAGGCGGCCATGGCAATGGCGGGTGTGATCTCTGATTTGATAGGCCATCGTATCACAGAAGGACTGGTCGTGGTGCCCCACGGATATCCTGCGCATTATCCTGATGAGATGCCATTGCCATCCCCCGTGGAGGTGATGACCGGCGGCCATCCGACGCCCGACCACCATAGCGTGCAGGCGGCTGAACGCTGTCTGGCCCTCGCTGAAAAAGCCGGCACAGACGATCTCGTGCTGGTGCTACTCTCTGGAGGAGGCTCTGCCCTCTGGACCTCGCCGGCCTCCGGTCTTACTCTGTCTGATGTCCAGCAGGTGACTGATAAACTTCTCACATCCGGGGCCACCATCCACGAGATTAACACGGTGCGCAAACACCTGTCTCGTATCAAAGGCGGACAGCTCGCTGCCGCGAGCGCACCTGCAACCCTGCGCGCCTACGCCATCTCTGACGTGATTGGTAATGACTTGAGTGTGATTGCAAGTGGGCCAACCGTACCGGACGAATCTACATTTGCGGAGGCGAGGGAGGAGTTGCAAACGTACGCGTGTTTCGATTCGGTTGAGGGGCGAATAGGCGAGAGGATTGAGCAAGGAATAGCAGGCGCCATCCCCGAGACGCCATCAAAGGGCAGTAGCGTGTTTGATCGCTCGAAGACCGTGTGCGTGGCATCAAACGACGATGCGGTGCGCGGTGCAGCGCAACGAGCACAAGCGCTTGGCTATACCGTGCAGGTGCTATCCGAGGCGGTGGAGGGCGAGGCACGGCAAGCGGGTGCGAAGCTGGGCAAACGGTTGGCGCTGATTGCGACCGATCAGCCCGTCTGTATTCTGTCTGGCGGCGAAACGACGGTGACGGTGACCGGCGAGGGAATAGGTGGTCGCAATCAGGAGCTCGTGCTCGGCGCAGTGAATGAAATCGGTGAGTGTGCTGGTTACGTATTTCTGCTGAGTGCCGGCACCGATGGCATCGATGGGCCGACCGATGACGCTGGAGGCTGGGTTGATAGCCGTACGGCTGCCGCATGCCGCGCGAGGGGACTATCGGTGCAAGGAGCTCTACGCGAAAATGACAGCAACGCGCTACTGCGGTCCCTCGGACAGCTTGTAACTACCGGACCAACGCATACCAACGTCATGGACGTGCAGGTTGGAGTAAGGCTGCCCGACTGATCCGGTCGCCTTCAATGATCTTCCCTGAAAAATTTCCTATATACAGAACGGCCATGCTTTAGGCAGGGCATTAATGGACTCTCCCACACAGTTATTATACCAATGAAGCGAAGGCTACACATTTATCTTTTTGCGTTATGCTTCCTGCTCACAGGCGTATTGCAAGCCGAGGCACAGGAGTTGCCACTGGCCACAGACTTCCCGCTGGAGGGCGTCGAATCCTATGATGAGGCGATTTCCAAACCTGAGGATGTGATCGGGCATGTGATCGGTACGCGCCATACGGAAAGCCTGCAGGTAGTAAACTATTTTAACCAGATCGCCGAAGAGAGCGACCGCGTCATCATAGACGAGTACGCGCGCTCGTATCAAAATCGTGCACTGGTGTACGCGACGGTCACGTCGGAGGCGAATCACGCCCGGCTTGATGAAATCCACGAAGCGAATGAGCGGCTAACGACCGATCCGGGAAGCGTCACGGACGCTGACCTGGAGGGGATGCCGGCTGTCGTGTATATGGGCTATTCCGTGCACGGTGACGAAGCCTCCGGTACGGAAGCCGCCGTCCTCCTGCTGTATCATCTCGCTGCGGGCAACGGCCCAGCGGTGGACGAAATGCTGGACAACCTGGTTATTCTCATCGACCCCAACATGAATCCGGACGGACGCGACCGTTTCGCGTACTGGGTGAATCAGAACCGGGGAGGGGTGCACACGACGGACGTGCAGGATCGTGAGCATTCTCAGCCCTGGCCCCGTGGCCGTACCAACCACTACTGGTTCGCCCTCAACAGAGACTGGATGCCGCTGGCACATCCAGAATCGCGCGGAGAGATTGGTGTCTATCAGTACTGGCGTCCCCAGGTGCTGACCGATTTCCACGAGATGGGCCGGAACTCAACGTACTTCTTCCAGCCCGGTGTGCCCGAACGTACTCATCCGCGCACACCCGATATCAACCAGGAGCTTACCATGGAGCTGGCCCGCTTCCACGCCCGTCAGCTCGATAGCATGGGTGAACTGTACTGGACACGGGAACGGTTCGATGACTACTATTACGGCAAGGGTTCTACCTACCCCGATGTGCAGGGTACCGTAGGCATTCTTTTTGAGCAATCCTCCTCGCGGTCGCTGGAGACCGAAACCAACTACGGTGATATCCACTACAGCGAGACGGTTCGAAACCAGTTTGCTACCACCATCTCTACGCTTGAGGGCTCGGTAGATCTGCGCGAAAGGTTGCTGCGTTATCAGCGCGACTTTTTCGCCGAGGTGCCCGAGCGCTACGATGCGTTCGATACGAAGGCCTACGTGGTAGGCTACGGTAACGACCCGCAGCGAGCTCAGGGATTGGCAAACATCCTGCAGCAGCATCGCGTGGAGATTCATGAATTGGCGGAAACCGTTGAGCAGGGCGGCCAGCGCTTTGAGCCCGGGGATGGATTCATCATCCCGATGAACCAGACCCAGCACCAGTTCATCCGCGGTGTGATGGAGCGTGCAGAGACGTTCCCGGATTCCCTTTTCTACGACGTCTCCACGTGGACCCTGCCATTGGCTTTCGGGCTTCCGCATGCTGAGTTACAGCAGAATCCTGACCGCTTCGTAGGGCCGCAGCGCACCAATTTCGACTTCGATGGCGGTGAGTTCGTCGGACGTCGTTCAAACGTGGGCTATATCATGGAATGGGGACGCTACTTCGCCCCACGAGCGCTTTACAGTCTGCAGAAGGCTGGCGTTCAGACAATGGTAATGACCGAGGAGATGTCGGTACCTATTGGCGGCACCACGCATGAAATCGACCGGGGCGCCATCCTTATACCCGCTCATCAGCCGGATGTGGAGCCCGATGAGGTCTTTCGCCATGTTCAGCAGATTGTGGAAGAGGACCACGTGCGGGTTCTCGGGGTGGAGAGTGGCCTAATGCCAGAGCGCCCAGATTTTGGCAGCCCCAGTGCAAACGTTCTTGAGAAACCCCGCGTGGCACTCGTTACCGGTGCAGGAGCGAGTCAATTGAACGTCGGCGAAGCCTGGCATCAGATGAATGAGCGCTGGGATATGCCGGCATCGCTTATTGACGGCAATCGTCTCGGGAGCGTCGACCTCTCGCGATATAACACCATCGTGATGGCTGGCGGCTCCTACGGTAGCGTCTCGTCAGACGCCGTTGAATCGTGGGTGCGTGACGGAGGTACGCTCGTTGCTATCCACACCGGCGCCGAGTGGGCCATGCGCAACAACTTCGTTGAGCTTGAGCAGAAGTCGTTGCAGCTGGATTCGCTGCTTCTCGGGCGACCCTACGCAGACCTCTCAGCCTCCCGAGGAGCGCAGAACATTGGTGGGTCGATCTTTGAGGCGGATGTCGACAATACACATCCGCTGGCCTACGGGTACAGTGATCAGGTACCTCTCTTCCGCAACGTGAATCGGTTCTACGAGCCGTCAGGTCGCCCCGGTGCTACGGTGGCCGCATACACGGATGATCCGCTCATGAGTGGATACCTGTCGACCGAACAGCGCGAGCTGGCCCCTGGCAGTACGTCCATAGAAGCACACCGGATGGGCAGCGGCCGCGTGGTGCTGATGCTTGATAATCCCAACTTCCGCGCATTCTGGTGGGGCACCAACGGCTTCTTTGCTAATACGCTATTCTTCGGGCGCTCCTTCTGACGGAGCTTGAAAACAGCAGTTCAGACGCTCACGGCCGCCTTTCCGTCCTTTCGGGAAGGCGGTCTGTGCGTTCACGTGGGAAGCCGATGCTGACGTTTAGACGTCCCGGCTCAGGTATTCTTCGTAAGTTGTCTGCTGCCGTTCGTACGGTTCGGATAGGAGCGGAGAGCTGATCAGAAAATCAGCGGTGGCGCGGTTACAGGCAATCGGAAGATTCCAGACAACAGCGATCCGGAGTAGTGCCTTCACATCGGGGTCGTGAGGTTGTGCCTGCGGAGGGTCCCAGAAAAACACCATCACATCAATCCCACCCTCGGCAATACGAGCGCCGATCTGTTGATCGCCACCGAGTGGTCCGCTCATGAATCGCTCAACCGAAAGCCCAACCTCTTCCTGGACTAACCGGCCGGTGGTGCCGGTAGCCATAAGCTCATGCTGCTGCAGCGTCTGGCGGTTAAACCGTACCCATTCAAGTAGGTCTTTTTTCTTGTTATCATGGGCTACGAGTGCTATCCTCTTTTTAGCGCGAAGCTTTGGCCTGGACTGTCCCATCACAGGATGTGGTTGTGTGAAGAAGGCTAACGTTTGAACGTACAAAATCTGGCATCCCCGTGTAGCGCTGCTGTCGACTCATTACCAATCACTCGTATTTCACCATGACATCCGAGGCCCCAACGCAGCCGTTCGATATTGACGCGAAAGAGCTCATCGACAAACACCACTGGAAGACCATTCAGGAAATGGTGAAAGATTGGCCGGCTGCGGAGATCGCACGCGTGCTTCGGCGGCTTAATCGTGCCGAGCAGGTATTGTTTTTCCGGGCATTGCCGCGATCCAGATCTACGGCCGTATTCGCCTATCTGGATCGCCCCAATCAAGAGGAATTGCTGCATGCTCTGACGGAGGAGGAGACGCAGGATGTAATGCGTGAGCTCTCTCCTGATGATCGGACTCAGCTTTTGCAGGAGCTGCCCGCGGAAGTGACCCAACGCCTGTTCGAACTGCTGGGAGAGGAGGACCTCGATGAGGTGCGGATGCTGC
Source organism: Salinibacteraceae bacterium (assembly GCA_007124945.1). Lineage (GTDB taxonomy): Bacteria > Bacteroidota > Rhodothermia > Rhodothermales > Salinibacteraceae > Tc-Br11-B2g6-7. The sequence goes on from SLED01000384.1 coordinate 14,128, forward strand.
TGGGCTATCCAGAGGAAAGCGTGGGGCGCCTGATGACACCGGACTACGTGGCTGTACGAGCCGCCTGGACCGTAGCGGAGGGGCTTGCTCACATACGAGACGTGGGCCTTGATCGCGAAACGATTAACCGCGTCTATGTGATTGATGAAACAGGTCACCTGATTGACGACCTCGAACTCCGAAAGCTCATCATTGCTGACCCGCAGCGTCGTATAGAAAGCATAATGGATCGCTCTTTCGTATCGATTTCGGCATTCGCCGATCGGGAAGAAGCGGTTCGTCTCATCAAACGGTACGATCTCACCGCTTTGCCGGTGCTGGACTCCGAGGGCGTGCTCGTCGGCATTGTTACGGTAGATGATGTGCTGGACGTTGCTGAAAAGGAAGCTACAGAGGATTTCCATCGTGTGGGCTCCGTCGAGCCGATTACGGTGCGTCTGCAGGAGGCAAGTTCATGGCTGCTCTACCGGCGACGGATCGGCTGGCTACTCATTCTCGTCTTTATCAACATTTTTTCGGGAGCGGGTATTGCATATTTTGAGGACACGATAATGTCCGTGGTCGCTCTGGTTTTCTTCTTGCCGCTACTTATCGACAGTGCGGGGAATGCCGGCTCTCAGGCTGCAACGCTTATGGTACGCGCGCTCGCTACGGGTGATGTGAAAATGAAAGACTGGGTCTCGCTTGTGGGCAAGGAGCTTGGCGTCGCAATACTGCTGGGGGGCACCATGGCTGTAGCCGTCAGTGTGCTCGGATGGTACCGCGGGGGAATGGATGTAGCCGTGGTTGTGGCTATGACGATGGTACTGGTTGTTGTGGTCGGCAGTCTCGTGGGGATGTCGTTACCATTCTTGCTAAACCGATTTAAGCTGGATCCAGCAACCGCGAGTGCCCCGTTAGTCACCTCTATCGCGGATATTTCCGGGGTGCTCATCTACTTCTCCCTTGCCACCTGGTATCTCGGAGTCTGAGCTTTGTGTTACGTACGAACTTGAAAGAACTTGAGTGACCTGGGGCTGTAGAAGCAGCCGTATTATATTTCGAGCATTGTGTGGAGTAGCATCATATGGCACGGCAAGAGTGCAGAGCCTGTGGCGCACATAGCCTTGTACCCATGCAAGTGGTGACAAAGGTAGAGGATGAGTACGAGCCCCATTCGCTGGGCAGCGAGTATGAGTCTCAGTTCTATACGTGCCACATCTGTGGCGACAACTGGTTGTCGGTGAAAGAGGTAGAGCCCTCGGGCACCTGTCACGTGACGTTTGTTCATCAGATGGGGACGGAGCCGGAGTTGAAGCGAGTGGCCCGCATGCAGTCCCCCGTCTTACTATCCGCTGATATGGTCGAGAAATGGACCTACTACCTCGATGATCAACGGATTGACGAAGAGGTGTGGCACGACAAGCTGGAGGAACGCCGGCACGTGCTAAAATCCACGAGCGTCAATTAGCCCGTATTGCTTCGCTACTACGCTGCAGTCTTAATCTGCTGCAGGATGCTGTTGAGCTTCTCCTGCGTGAACGGCTTGGCCAGGAAATAGTCAAACCCTTCCTTGATAAACTTCCGCCTGTCTGATGGTCGGGCATAGGCCGTCAGTGCTATCGATTGGATGCGGCGGCCCCGGTGACGTGCTCTCAGTGCCTGCAACACATCTACACCGGTTTCCTCACCGCCCAGGTTTATATCAAGAATGTAGAGGTCGAAGGTGCTACGTTCGTCTGCCGCTATCGCTTCCGCGGCTGTCGAGGTGAACGTCACATCGTGATTTGATGTGAGTAAGTAGCGGAGAAGCAAACGTGTCTCCCGGTTGTCTTCGAGTACGAGTACCTGGAGGCGGTTCGTGGCGGCTGAGGTCATGGCGTTGAGCTTGCACGCAAAAGGTGCAATAGAAGTGTACATTAGCCGCATACAACTACATGCGGCTATGGGAGTTGCAGCGACCCGGTCTTCCGACCCAGCCTCGCCTTCGGGCGTAGGGCTTCCTACGCCATCGTGCCGCGATTACCAGCTCCGGAATCGTAGCTGCAGGCTTACTTCACGAAGCCGGTTTCCCTCGAAAGCGTCGAGTCCACTGCCCATCTCGCTTCGGTGAGGCATGAAGGTTTCTGCGTATCGGGCCTGTAACTCCAGTCCATATCCGATAGATTTTGTTAGCATCAGATAGCGGCGCTGACCCTGCCCGGAAAGCGCCGGCACTGAAAACGAGTACCGCAGATCGTGTTCATATGCGAACACTCTGGAGGCGAAGGATTCGGTGTCGAAATATGCTAAGCGCGCATCAATCCGAGTTCCGGTAGATACATACCAGCGCACATCTTGCGACAGGAGAAAGCCGTGATGTAGCTCGCCATCAGCCGAACTCCATACGCGATCGACCTGTGTGGAGAGCTGTAGCTGGTCGCTGTGCTGATATCGAGCATGCAGCCTCAGCGATTGCCTTGTTACTGGGGCGAGTGGGCGGGTATCAGTTTCATAACGCGAGGCGTTTTGCTGAGAGGATCGGGCATCTCCCTGCAGATACAGGCGTAGCCAGCTGCGCGGCGTATAGGTTAGTCGACCACGTGTGTGGAAGCCGGTTGTCGGGCGATCTGCACGAAATCGCGGCCAACGTATTTCGTGAACATCGGCCACCGCCCTTGCTGTCCACTGAGCGCGGGGGCGAAGTAGTACACCCATGGTAAACCCGAGCTCGCCCGCCGGCGATCGTTCGCGGCTGAGCGGGTTAGCATACAGTGCATCATATCCTGTCTGAAGGTATCGACCCTGCCAGAGCACAGTAGCAAGCCGACCGGAAGATGTTTGAACGGCTGCTGTTGCTGCCAGCCTGCCATTGTCAATTCGAGAAACTTCCCCCGCAAGGTTGACTGGATACATCTCCCAGCGCCCAAAAGCGCTAATCCCCGCAAACTGCCGTCCCGTACGTTTATGGTAATCGCGAAGTGTAGAAGGCTCGGCGAGCGGGTGTTGGAAGCGGGACAGGACCACAGCTATCGCCCCGTGGCGTTCCAGAGATCCAAATCTTAGCGATGCGCCGATGCTTTCCAGTAGTGTTTGGCGTCTGCGCGTGTTCTCTGTGAAGGTCCGGTACCTGCCCAAGGATGAAAGGGAGGTGGCCCGCACCAGGGGCTCATCCCCGACAATTAGAGTGTCGAGCGTTGCGTCCCGGCGGGAGCGTGAAGCAAAGCCCATGATGCGAACGTGCGAATGTGGAGCGACCTCTGCTGCAACACCTCGAAAGGCATTGTTGGGAAGGGAACCATGATAGGGCGAGATTCCACGTGCTGCGCGAATTCC
>SLED01000253.1 GCA_007124945.1 Salinibacteraceae bacterium
AAGACCAGGCGCAGAACACCTGCATCTTCTCCACGGAGTTCGCCCTCCGCATGATGGGCGACATCCAGCAGAACTTCATCGACGAGAACGTCCGCAATTTCTACTCGGTCTCCATCTCCGGCTACCACATCGCCGAGGCGGGTGCCAACCCCATCACGCAACTCGCCTTTACGCTGGCCAACGGCTTTACGTACGTAGAGTATTACCTGAGCCGCGGGATGGACATCGACAAGTTTGCACCCAACCTCTCGTTCTTCTTCTCGAATGGGATGGACCCCGAGTACAGCGTGATCGGACGCGTCGCGCGACGCATCTGGAGCGTGGCGATGCGCGAGAAGTACGGCGCCAACGAGCGCTCGCAGAAGCTCAAGTACCACATCCAGACCTCCGGCCGCAGCCTGCACGCCAAGGAGATCCAGTTCAACGACATCCGGACGACGCTGCAGGCCTTGATGGCCATCTACGACAACTGCAACTCGCTCCACACCAACGCCTACGATGAGGCCATCACGACGCCCACGGAGGAGTCGGTGCGGCGGGCCATCGCCATCCAGATGATCATCAATAAGGAGCTGGGGCTGGCCAAGAACGAGAATCCGCTGCAGGGCGCCTACATCATCGACGAGCTTACGGATCTCGTGGAGGAGGCGGTGCTGCACGAGTTCAATCGCATCAATGAGCGCGGCGGTGTACTGGGCGCGATGGAGTCGATGTACCAGCGCGGCAAGATTCAGCAGGAGTCGCACTACTACGAGGCCAAGAAGCACTCCGGCGAGCTACCCGTCATCGGCGTGAACACATTCCTGCCGAAGGATGAGGAGGACGAAGGCTTTGAAGAAGTGGAACTCATGCGCTCCTCCGATGATGAGAAGCAGCACCAGCTACGCATGCTGCGGCAGTTCCAGGCGCGCAACCCCGAGAAGCGGGAAGGGGCGCTCGATCGTCTGCAGGCAATTGCCCGCGAAGGCGGCAATATCTTCGCCGAGCTAATGGACACCGTGACGGTCTGCTCCCTCGGCGAAATCACCCACGCGCTCTTCGACGTGGGCGGACAGTACCGGCGGAATATGTAGAACATTGCATCATTCATGCCCCTGGGCGCGTGTATCCAAGCGATATGCAACCTCTACTCAAAAATCGCCAACCCGAACTCCGGGTCCTCTGCCGCAGATTTGGTGTGTCCCGTTTGGAGGTTTTCGGCTCGGCAGCCACCGAGTCGTTTGATCCTGATTCAAGTGATCTCGACTTTATTGTCGATTTTGAGGATCGGTCACCCGGATACGCCGATCGGTACCTTGCATTTGCCGAAGCCCTGGAAGAGCTGTATGACTGTGAGGTCGACCTGGTAACCGAACGCTCACTCTCTAATCCTTTTTTCAAGGATAGCGTTGACAAAACCCGGACTGTGCTTTATGACGAAGCCAGCGAAGAAGCGGCTGCGTGATGCATTAATCGCCTGTCGGAGAATTGAGGAATTCACGGACGGGGTGAGTTTCGGCGCGTATGACACTGACGAATTATTGCAATCAGCAGTTGAGCGGCAGTTTGAGATCATTGGGGAGGCACTGGGTGCGGCAGCAAAAAGTGACCCCAAACTCACTGACCGTATCGAGGAAATCCCTCGTATCATTGCACTTCGGAACCGAGTGATTCATGGCTACGACACGGTCGATAATGAGATTATTTGGGATATCGTGACTGTGAGGGTCCCCGGACTCGTAGAGAAGCTACATGCTGCACTCGGGGAGAAATAGGCTTCGATCAGGTGGGTTCTGGATACGGCGATCCCTCGATCCTTGTCGAGGACAGGCCTTAGCTCATGGTGAACGGGTGGTGAGCGGGTGGGAGGCAGGCTGAGAGCTACGACAAGGCCGAAGGCGGGTCCAAATTCAGCAGGCCGGCCCTTGTCGAGGGAGTTGGGACGACCGTTGCAGTAAAAACCACCGAATCAGTATGACGACCAATCTCCCACCCTACGTCATTCTGAGCTTGCGAAGAATCTCTTCCCGTGGGGCACCGCAGCCAAGAAGCAGTACATCACTCGCGTGTAAGCGATGTTCATTTCAGGTTTCGACCGTCTCGTTCGGGGCCCAGACTCGGAGCCGGACTGGGCGTTCGCGCAGAGGATTTTCCGGCGCCCCGTTTGTGGTGGTGCCTTGCCGTACCGCCAGGGGAGTCGTATATTCTGCTAAAGTGGAGTATCTTTTTTCGCCTTCGTGTTACCGAACATGACCCGTTATCCCGGTTGCGGCCCCATACGTAGGGCTGCGTATCTCCTTGCCTGTATCTTTATTCTAAATGGATGTGGTGCTGAGGAGAGAGTTTCTGACGTTCCGGAGTACGTCATTGAGGCGCGTCAGTTTGCCGGTGACCCAGAAGTGCTCTTTAGCTCCGTCGGGACGCTCGCCATCAGTCCGGGGGGACAGCTCTTCGTACTGGACGGCCGAGACGCTCGGATCTATGGGTTCAATTCTGATGGCAGCGACCATGTCGTCTTCGGAAGACAGGGCGAGGGGCCGGGTGAATTACAATTTCCCGGTGCACTCGGCGTTTCGGATTCGGCGGTTCGTGTAACAGATCACGCCACTGGCCACGAGACGCGGTTTAGCACAAGTGGCTCTTTTCTGGAAACCGCGGATCTCCCTGATCGGGCCACCACCGTAGTTTATGGTCCGGGCGGACATCGGGCTTTCCTTGGGTCAACCGAGGTGGATTCCATCGCAGCGGTCTATGACGCTGAGGGTGCGCTACTGTACGCGGCCGGGGCACCGGTTGGTAATCGTCGGATTGTGCTGAACATGGCCGAGATTAAATCGGAAATCAATGCCGGTCGTATTCCGGACGTGCTCCATAATCTTTCGAATAATGGAGTGTTAGATGCTGAGGGTGGACTCTGGTTTATCCGCTCTGCATCTGCTGAAATTGCCCGCTACGACGCCAAGGGTATGCTGCAATGGGAGCGGTCGTACGCTGATCTTCCTGAGGCTGATCGGATACTGGAACGGTTTTTCGAGCGCAACGCAGAGATTGACGCACCTAATAGTTTTGCACCGCTCTCTTATTTTCAGGGCGCCGCCCTGGCTGATGACAAGCTCTGGTTACTCGTTGCGTTGCCGGATGACGAGCCCGCGCTGATTCTTGTACTCAATGAGGAAGGAGAGATTGAGCATCGCCTGCGATTTCCAGATGCGGCAGGAGCTGTAAGCCTTGCGGTTGGATCTAATGCCGGCAATGTTTACCTCGGGGTTGGCTCCACAGCAACCATTATGACGGCCGAAGTGCCCCGGGACGTCCAGTGAGGTCGGTGCCGCTGTTCAGGTATCTTCGGACCCCCGACCCCTTGTGTTTTCGCCGTTTGAACAGTTGGAGGGTTCGGCAAATCATACGGTTGTACACCCGTGCTCGGCCATCTCCAACTCATCTCCGTCGGCCCGCACCTTCAGGGGCGTCCCCGGTCCGATATGCCCCTTGATTGATGACGAGGCCCGTGGCAACTCCATTCAACCAAACGACTGTATTTCCCCCAACTTCTGGCTGACATTCAGTCTATCAGAGCGGGTGGCGTGTCGGTTATTCGCTCGCCAGATTCGGGCAGGTTTCGTCAATCGCTAAGAGACTTTTTGGCACCCACCCGCAACCTCTGGCATCATTTCTCGAATAGTGGTATCTACTACGTGGATGCCAAAAACTATACCCGCCCAACGCTATGTCCTCTCTTCGATTATCTGTCGTCGTACTTCTCGCGTTCCTCGTCACAGCCTGCGGCTCCACAGCGGAGGTGCCCTGGAAGGAGGGAGACGCCTATGTCTTGCAGTTCCGTCCCTCGGTCGGCCAGGTCTTCGACGTTGAGCTGTCAAACACGAATGATATGGAAATCTCCGTCATGGGACAGCAAATACCGCAGAAGCAGGCAATGAGCATCAGCTACTCCTATGCAGTTGAGGAAGGCGCTGAAGAGGGTCAGTTCCAGATAACGTCTACCACGGAACGTGTGCAGTCGCGGACGGAGGCAATGGGACAGAACTTGAGCTTTGACTCGGCTGAGACGGGAGATCGTGTACCGCCCATTTTCCAGCCGTTCAATGCGCTGGTGGGTACGTCCGTAAGCATGAGCGTAGGAGCCGACGGCACCATTCATTCTATAGACGGGCTGTCCGATCTCACGCAGCGGGTGATGGACAGCATCGACATGCCAAACCCTGAAATGAACGAGCAAGTGCGATCCCAGATGGAGATGACGATGGGGGAGGATCCGATGCTGGAAAACTACCGGCATGCCTTTCGGTGGTATCCCGAAGGGCCCGTAGCTGTGGGCGATAGCTGGACGAAGTCTGCAACGACCTACGCCGGCTTTCCTATGGAAACCTCAACTACCCTTACACTTGATCGCGTGGAGGATGGCATCGCCTTTATCTCATTTACTGGGGATGTTGTGTCTGATGACAGCGAGATGGAGATGGGTCCGGTGTCAATGACAATGAATGTCTCGGGTACGGAGGAAGGCAGTCTCCAGATGGATCTGCGTACGGGTGCTGTCATGCAGGCAACCCAGCAGATGACGCTGTCATCTACCGGAACGATGAGCAACCCGACGGACCCCTCGCAAGAGATGGAGATGGAAATGGACGGTGTTACGGAAGCGTCGCTGACGATGACCCTGCGCGAGTGACGCTCCGCCACCATCGGACAGGGGGCAGGTGCAACGCACATGTTAAGCCTTGCATTTGGGGTTGCACAAGAGACGGGAATCGTTGTATGATTACCCTGCCAGCCTATCTCCATGGCCATTGCCGATGATTCCCTCTGAAGCCACTATCCTCGCCTTTATCGTAGTGCTGCTGCTTCCCCTTATGGGGTTTGCGCTGTATGTGGTGCGATATTCCAGAGCCGATCGTGCGCCTGCTGATTGGCGGCTTGGTCCGTGGCTCTCTCGCGAGGTCCATGAAGTGGTCGCTGATCGGTCGACGCGGCCGAAGCCTCTGATTCTGAAAGAGGCCCAGCGTCTCGCTCAGCAGAGCTACCTCAGGGTACAGCGGGAGTCTGTGCTTGCGCGCCACCCGGCGGACGGGCACGTCCTCATCGAGCGATGCCCGCAGGCTATCTGGCAGCACGTAGACAAGGTGGCTGCGCGAACCGACGCAACGCTTTGTCTGCGTACGTCAACTGGGGAGCAATATGTGGTAGTGCATCGGATGTGGCACAACTGAT
>SLED01000040.1 GCA_007124945.1 Salinibacteraceae bacterium
ATCGAGGCCACACCACCAGCGTCAGCGCCTGCCCTAAACGCGGTCCTGCAGACTGCCGGCTGAGAATCGCGATGACCGCAGCCCAGAAAAATGCACAGAGCAGTGCTCCCAGCGCTACGGTAATCGCAAGAAGCCATGGCTCCTGCACAGCGGCTTTTACCCATGCACGAACCCCTTCGGGTAGCCAGCCCACGGCCACAGTGGTGGCATATGAAGGACCGACATACAACAGTAAACCGGCCCCGAGCAACCCCGCCGCAGATGAGAGCAGTAGCGCGACGGGAAGGTACACATCAACCCCGAGCTCCCGACCCTCCTGCACGGAGTCACGAAAGAAACGTGGCGTAAAGAAGTACCGGGCCACCAGTTGCCGAAACGGCAAGACCGATGCGTACAAAGCGCCCAATAGAGCAACTAAAACCCAGACTGCGATCACGAACCAGGCGGGGATGACCTCACGATCTGCCCGGGGTGGAGCGAAGGCAAATACCGTCTGATCTTCGGTGAAGTATCCCTGTAGTACCTCCAGGGCCGGCGCTGCACCCTCGTTGGCCAAGGCGTACGAAATACCACGGCGGTCGATACGCGGCTCATCGAACGGCGAGATGGCATCTACTCCAGACCAGGTGTGCACAAATACCGCCTCGGTCACATGTTGCCTCACCTGATCAAGCTCTTCGTCAAGACGGTAGGCCTGTGTCTCCTCGGCCTTTGTCTTATCCTGGAGTGGTGGACGGGGGGCGCCAGCCATCACTGCGGCCGGTACCTGATGCGCGGAGTGCCAGGCACTTAACCTGCGCGACGCCGACGTTGCGCGCGCATCCAGCAGCACGAAATCCACCAAGGCCCCGCAGCGATCGGAGTCCGTCAGCACGGTGGTATAGAAGAGCCGCATACCGTCCACGTCTTCTGCCCGAAGTTGCTCAGCCAGATCGGCAAGTGCCTCACATGTACGGCGGTCACCCGTATCCACATTGAACGCGAGCCCCAGATACCGTGCGGAGTCGTGCCTTCTGCTTCGCTCGATAATACTGCTAAGCCCATCATGTAGCAACGCAGCAACCTGGTCCTTCACCGATGGCGCCGCCGCCCTGCTGATAGGGACCTGCTGATAAAAAGCGATACCCAGCGAATCTGCCAGCGTGAAGAGCCGGTCGTCTTCTATTACGGTGGTGTAGATGGCCGTGACGCCTTTCGCGCGCATGGCCAGCAGCGCATCCGCTGCCTCATTTACATCACCCGGCGCGGACCAGGATACACCGCGGTGAGCGGGCAGCCCATCCGATGCGGTAGCAATCCCGGCAGCTGACAGCAAGAGGAGGACCACCATCCAGATACTTCGCTGCACCATGTGACGACAGGCCGAATGAAAAGACAAGATGAAGGATATGTGGATTAAGCCAAAAGCTCGTCCGGTAGTACCCGTGGGTCTCGCTTATTATGCATGAGACGGCAAATGCCCGTCTATCGAGTCCCACCATAGTCTACATAAACATTACGACATGAAAAAACTTGCTTCAGTTCTAATCCTCGCCCTTCTCTTCGTCGGTGCTCAGCATGCGGAAGCCCAGGACACCGGACTGGAAATTGGTCCCCGCATCGGGTATGACCTCGGTGACCTGGATGATCTTTTCATCGGCGTTGAGGGCCGCATCTACATCGACGACTTTCCGGTCATCATTTCCCCGGGATTCGACTTTTATCTCGTGTCGGATGTGCCGGATGTGCCGGATGGCATGAGCGTAAATCGGTTTGCTATCGATGCTAATGCCCTCTACGAGTTCGATCTGGAAGACGGCAGCATCACTCCATACGTAGGAGCGGGAATCGGCATTATTCGCCAATCCGTGAGCTTCGACGGCATTGATAACGGGTTTGGCATTTCTGGCTCCACTACCGAAACCGGGGTTAACCTGCTGGGCGGGACCACTTTCGATCTTGATGGCCCTGTCCGGCCCTTCGTACAGGCCAAGACGAACCTGGGCAGCAACTTCACGCTGTTTAACCTGAGCGGCGGCGTGCTCATTGGTCTGTAGAACAGCTGTTGCAGCGCTAAAGTACGTGTGCGCCCTCCGGCCACTGATTGGCACGGAGGGCGTTTTTTTGTGTCGCGTGAGCACGCTCCGCGGCAAGCAGCAAGTAATTTGGCACGATGGTGGCGTGGATACGTTGCACAGTCGCTTATCCTTCACTGAACCCTATCTCCGCCATGAAGCGATCATCCCTCACCGCCGCGTTCATACTCCTGGCTTTCCTCGCTACGGCACCTGTTGCCGCCCAGTCTTTGGAGCTGGGTCCGCGCTTTGGCGGCGATGTCGACCAGGTACAGGAAGCCTTTATAGGATTGGACACGCGCATCAGCGTGCCGGTACTGCCCTTCATCATAAACCCCGGCTTCGATGTGTACCTGCGCGGTGGGGAGCAATCCTTCTTCACATTTGACGCCAATGTGCTGGTACCCTTTGGTGTTGACACAAGGCTTTTCACTCCGTATACAGGTGGCGGCCTGCTCGTTACGCGATTTAGCAACGGCGCTACCGACACCAGTGTGGGCGCGCAGGTGTTGGCCGGAGCCACGTTTAATATCGGTGCCCTCAAACCGTTTGTACAGGCGCGTGCCTCCTTCGGCGCCTCGCACAACGTTGCAACGGTTTCCGGCGGGCTGCTCTTCACCCTCGGTCGCTAACCGTCGCATCTCACGAGATGTTGACGGTTAAGCGTTGCACTCCGGTGCAAAACGCCGCATATTGCGCCATGCACCCGTGGGCGGGTCCTTCGTTATCACCCCCTCAGCCGTAAACGCACCCCAGACATGATTCGTAGCGTTTTCTGTACGTTGGTATTTGTTTGCGCATTTGCGCTGCTCCCATCCTCAGCGAGCGGCCAGTTCGTTGTCGGGGCTCACGGCGGTTACAACCTGGATGTCCGCCCGAGCGGAGGTGAGGCGGGCAGCGGAGCCGCGATGGTAGGGGCACAGCTTCAATTTCGCGTAGCGCCGCTTCCTATTGTTTTCAATCCGGCAGTAGATCTTTTTCTTGCCGGTGACGATGACTTCACAGCCACACAGATCGACGCCAACATTCTGCTACCCTTCGTGCTCGACAACGATTTCGTAACGCCGTACATCGGTGGCGGCTTCGCTATCACCCGCCTCTCAACTGAAACCACGCTGTTCGGCGATGCGGAGACCCAGGAAAACAACCAGCTGCTTGAGGGCACCACGGACTACGGCGCTAATGTGATTGCCGGGGCACTCTTCGGCGTGGGTAGCATTCGGCCCTTCGCCCAGTTCCGAGCCACCCTTGGTAGCCATGCGATTTATGCCGACGACGCGGGTACCCCCGGTGAAGGTTTTGGGGTGAGTGCTGGCATACTCTTTCGACTGAGCCAGTAAGCCACACAGGGGAATGGCAGAAACGTTTTCGGTACCGCCGGCTTCATCCGCGGCGCTGCTGCGTCTGGGAATCGTGTCGTCGCTCGGGTTCACCGCAGCGGCCGCCTCCATTTTCATGATTATGACCGCTCCGCCCGGTACCCAGATCTGGGGGCTTGCCGGTGCCGGACTGTTTGGAGCCGGCCTTGGCATTGTGGTACTGTGGGCTCTGTACTGCGCACAGGCTGCGCATCTCCGCGTGGATACTGATGGCGTGCACCTGGAAAAGGCGGCACTGTTCGGCCGGTCATTTACCTGGGAAGAACTGCAGATCGACCGCGCGACCATCGCTCCGGTAAGCGAATCATCTGAGTTTGGTCCGGCACAGCGGCGTAGCGGACTTGAGATGACCGGCCTGACCGTTGGGCGCTTCGGGCTAAAAAATGGCCGTGAAGGCCTGCTCTTCCTGACATCGCGCGAAAAGGTGCTGATTCTCCCGACCAACGCTGAGTTGGACCTAGTGGTAAGCGTGGAGGCCGGCGCACGCGTACTTGAGACCTTGCGCTCGACGAGGTAGCGGTTCCGAGGTCGCCAAAACACGCAACGCCACGCTGCCCGAAGGCAACGCGGCGCTGGCGGTTGGAGACACACGCCTCCATCACATGACCGCACGCCACTGAACATTAAGCAGCACGCGGACACCATCGCCTTGCTCAAGGGTCGATGGTGGGGCTGGAGGGCCCTTTTCTTACACCCTTCCCTATCCAGGGACCGTACGGGCACAGATCTACCACACGCGCGCCCTGGAGTAGGGTATTCGTACGTTTCGGGGTAGGTTAGTCCATCATTTTACGGAGAAACGCCGGGGTATCCGGATTATCCTTTCGGATGCGCTCCGGGCGCTCCTTTAAATCCTCCCGATGCAGGCGTCGGATCTTGGCCTTCCCTTGCTCCTCCTTCTGCCCGTTGCCTGCGCTGGCATCGGCGGAATCGGTATCAGCCTTAACCTCGTCAGACTTTTTAGACGACTTGGCTACCGGCGTGCGGCGCTCGTACGCCGGTACGTCAAGGTGGCGCAGGTTATCTTCCCCCTTGTAGTGCACGTTCGGGTGACGCTCTTCAAGCGGTACCGTGCGGCGCGGGGTTTCGCCTGCAGCCTCTTCTTCTCTGTCGAAGCCGGTGGCGATGACCGTGACGCGAAGCTCGTCGTCCATCGACTCGTCGATGACCGTTCCGAAGATGACCTCGACGTCGTCGCCAGCCTCGCGTTGTATGATGCTGGTCGCTGCCGTTGCCTCGCGGATACCCAGTGAGCGGCCGGCCGTGATGTTGACAAGCACGTTCCGGGCTCCAGTGATAGAGAGGCCATCGAGCAGCGGACTTGAGATCGCCTCGATCGCTGCCTGTTCGGCGCGGTTCTCTCCCTCAGCCGAAGCCGCACCCATGAGTGCTGTGCCACCATCTTCCATTGTGGTCTGCACGTCGGCAAAGTCGAGGTTGATTAGGCCGTGCACGGTGATCAGGTCACTAATACCGCGGGTCGCGTTGTAGAGCACCTCATCGGCTATTTCGAACGCCTCGATAAGACTCGTATCCTCCTCGGCGATGTCGAGCAAGCGCTCGTTCGGGATGACGATAAGCGTATCGACGTGCTCTTTGAGCAGGCTGATGCCCTCGGTCGCCGTTTTATTTCGCCGGCGCCCCTCACAATCGAACGGGCGCGTGACGATGGCCACCGTGAGAATGTCGAGCTTGCGCGCGATGGAGGCCACTACCGGTG
>SLED01000273.1 GCA_007124945.1 Salinibacteraceae bacterium
CGCGCCGAGCGCGTGGGCGCGGAGTTGCTGCTCGGATGGGATCCGCGGTTTCCATCGTTGCTTCGTGAGATATACGATCCACCGGCGGCCTTGTGGGTGCGAGGGCAGCTACCGCCTCCAGATTTACCCCTTGTAGCAATCGTGGGATCTCGTAAATGTACCGATTACGGGAGGCACATCGCTCACGACTTTGCCGAGGAATTGGCTCAGCGCGGCTACGTGATCGTCAGTGGCCTGGCCTACGGGATTGATGCAGCCGCGCATCAGGGCGCCATTGCCGGCGGTGGTTGGACGATCGGCGTGCTGGGCAGCGGGGTAGATGTCATCTATCCTTCCCGTCACGCAGAACTTGCACGTCGGATGATGGAGCAGGGTGGGGTCGTATCGGAATTCCCACTGGGTGCCGCACCAGATGCTCCCAATTTCCCGCGGCGCAATCGTATCATCAGCGGTATGAGCCAGGGATTGCTTGTGGTAGAATCCGGGCCGAAAGGAGGCTCCTTAATCAGCGCCCGGCTGGCGGTGGAGCAAAATCGCGAGGTGTTCGCCATACCGAGCCCCGTGCACAGCCGGGCCGGTATCGGTACAAACCGGCTCATCCAGGACGGACACGCGAAGTTGGTATTGTCCGTGGGCGACATGCTCGAGGAGTTCGGCGATCTAAGCATAGATCCCGACGGGCAGGCGACATCCGCGACTGCAATGCCCGCCGCACATTCGCATGAACCAGATCTTAGCGAACTGTCGGACGTCGAACGCCGGCTCTATGAAGCCCTTGAACCCACACCCCAGCATATCGACCGCATCTGTGAGCGCGCGGAGCTGGATGCCTCAGATGCCCTTGTCTACTTGCTGAACCTTGAGTTCAGTGGGTACGTTCGGCAGATGGCCGGAAAACAGTTTATGCGTACGTAATCACCATGGACCTTGCAGCACTGCGGAGTCTTTTTCCCCACACAGCGGAGCTGGTTTACGTGAACAATGCGGCGACCGGGCCGCTCGCTCGTCCCACGATTGACGCCATGCAGGCATACCTGGACGAGCGCCACCAGGGGGCCGTGGAGAATTTCGAGGACGTCCTGCCTCTACTTGGTGAGACGCGAGCAACCATAGCACGTGTGCTCCACACCTTACCAGAGCGGATTGCGTTCGTCCCCAACACCTCCTACGGACTCAACGTGCTCGCAGAGGGCTTTCCGTGGCAACCCGGCGACCGCGTGGCCCTTCCCGGATGTGAGTTTCCTGCCAATGTGTATCCCTTCATGAATCAACGGGATAAAGGGGTAGAGGTAGATCTCATACCGCACGAAGGCGGCGTGTTTTCGTTGGAGGACGTGGCCCATACGCTCACTTCAGAGACACGGGTGCTCTCCGTCAGTTGGGTACAGTTCCTGTCCGGTTTTCGGGCTGATCTGGAGGCGCTGCGCGAGCTCTGTGATGCTCACAACGTTCTGCTTTGCGTCGATGCCATCCAGGGCTTGGGTGCGCTCACGCTCGATGTAGAAAGCCTCGGTATTGATTTCCTGTCGTGCGGCGGACATAAATGGTTGATGGCGCCGCAGGGCACCGGCTTTTTGTACGTCACGGAGGAAGTCCAGCAGTTGCTGCGCCCTCAGGCAGGATGGCTTCACGGCCCTGTCGACTGGGAGGACTTCTTGAATTACGAACTCGCCTTCTACGACGACGCGAGACGCTACCATCTTGGTACCATGAACACAGCCGGATTTCTTGGCCTGCGGGCTGCACTTCAGCTGTATCTGGAGACGGGGCCTGCCTGGTGCCAGAAACAGGTACTCTCTCACGCAAGATTTCTGCGGAAGCAGCTCGTTGCCAGTGGCTTTGAGCTTTTCGGATCACCCGACACCGAGCACGAAAGTGGTATCACGACGGTAAATCATCCAGACGCCGACCTGCTGCTGAAAAACCTGCACGATTGTGGCATTACAGCATCCGTGCGAAACCGAAAACTGCGCCTCTCCCCATCCTGGTACACCACGCAGCAAGAGCTCGCTATGATTGTCGACGTGCTCTCACCGCTTGCCGTCGCTGCATCGCAATCACCGTAAGCCTATCCTCATAGATGCCAACTTACGACGGAAAAGAGACAACGGAAGTGGTACTTGAGGTGCCCGAGGGCTATCGTGAAGCGGGGCGGCTGGACAAGTACATCACCCGATTTGTGCAAAATGCCTCGCGAACGAAGGTTCAGAAAAGCATCGATAAGGGGCTTGTTACCGTCAATGGAGAGGTGATTACCAAAGCGGCCCACACCGTCGAGGCAGGCGACCGGATTGTTTGTACCATTCTGCGCCCTCCACCTCCAGAGGCGCTTCCGGAGGATATTCCGCTTGATGTTGTGTATGAGGATGAGCACCTGATCGTTGTGAATAAGCCTGCCGGAATGGTGGTGCATCCTGCTTATGGACATCGAACCGGTACGCTGGTTAATGCGCTGCTGCACCATGTGGGTGGTACAGCTGTTCAGGTGGAAGAGCTTGAGGACGAGGACGATCTGGACGAGGAAGAGGTCGGGTTATCAGTAAGCAACGCGCTACCTGCTCGTGAAGGCGATCCATCAATTCGACCCGGTATCGTGCATCGGTTGGATAAGGATACGTCCGGCCTGCTTGTAGTGGCAAAGGATGATGTGACGCATGCCGGACTCGCGAAGCAATTCCAGGATCACACGACGCGACGGCAATACCTGGCACTGGTCTGGGGCGCGCCGGATGACCGAACTGGCACCATCGATGCACCACTCGGGCGCGATCCGCGCGATCGGAAGCGAATGGCCGTCGTACCCGCGGGCAAAGGGAAGGCTGCACGCACCCATTTTCGTGTTGAAGAGCTCCATCAGCATACCGCGCTGGTTCGATTTGAGCTCGAAACCGGTCGCACACACCAGATCCGCGTGCACGCCGGCCACATCAGGCATCCGGTGCTGGCTGATCAGAAATATGGCGGCGACCGTATCCGCTACGGCTCTACTGGCAGCTCTCGTCGGGCCTTTTTCGGCAGGCTTTTCAAGCGTATGCCCCGACAGGCTCTTCATGCCCAGACGCTTGGTTTCACGCATCCTCGCTCCGGTGCATTCATGGACTTCTCTGTCGATCTTCCAGAAGATATGGCCTTTGTGCTCGACGAACTTCGCCGCGTGGAAGGGACGTGAACGCAACCCGGCCCCGGTATTCCCGAACAACAAAAACGGGGCCCCGGTTAGGGTCCTTCGCTTGAAAGAGCGAGCCGGCACCCGTATCCTCCCATACCACTGTCATACGAAGGTATCCAACCTGACATGAGTTCGTCCGACCCTGTATCGATAAGCGAGCTACTTTCTGTAGAGCGTGTTCACGTCAATCTTCCGGCGACCTCGAAGGAGGATGTCATTAATTTGATGGTGGAGATGTTGGAAGGGCATCCGTGCATTTCGGATCTGGAGCAAATCCGGTCCGATATTTTTGACAGGGAGGCGATGATGTCGACCGGGGTGGGAAAAGGCCTGGCCCTTCCACATGCGAAGACGACCGGTGTATCGGAAACGATCGGAAGCTTCGCGGTTACGGCGCGTCCGATCGATTTTGATGCGATGGACAATCAGCCGGTGCGGCTTGTCTTCCTGCTTGCGGGACCCGAAGCTGCCCGATCGCAGCACATCAAGCTGCTGAGCCACATCTCGAAATTGATGAACAAGGAGCAGTTGAGAAAAGAGGTTCTGGCGTGTGATCAGGCTTCCGAAGTCCTGGAAATCTTCGCCGAAGCTGAAAAATCGTTCGAATCGTAGTGCTGAGCTGAGGACAACAGCACCTGCGATGCTATCCCGTACCTCGTACGCCCGGGGCTGACGTGAAGAGGAAATAGGCAATATTCCTGTACGGCCCCCTGTAGAGCCGTATCATGATACGTCTCTCACCGGCGCGACGTGTACTCGCTCGTTACAGCCGTCTCGGCTGCAACGCAAGCCCCGAGACGGCGCCGGACGCGACGAGGGGTCGTGTAGTGCTGAGGTGTCCCGTCCCGCGATTTTTTGCCAACCATTCAGCCTTGTCATCCTGAACGGAGTGAAGAGCCTGCCCTCGACCCCAATCGAGGGATCTCGCCGTGTCTGCTTAGCTTCGGAGCACTTATTGCAAAGCGAAGGTGTTCAGTCAGTCTGCCATCGCCGACTGTGCACGGGTGTCAATATATCGAAAGGGCGAGATTCTTCGCTCGCTGCGCTTGCTCAGAATGACGCGGGATGGAAAGGTCGAGCCGCGACGAGAACTACTCCGCGCTGGTTCGTACACGAGGCGCCGGTCATGCGTCGCGCCCGAGACGGACGCGACGAGGAAAAGAGGTACCTCTTACATCCGCCCGAGATAATCTCGTACGCTGCGAACAAAATCGCCCGGACGCAGAACCGTTACATCCGGATGACCGGGCTTGTAATCCTCTGTGTTGTAGGTCACCAGAAACCGGCACTGGTGCTGTAGCGCCGTCGCGAGATGAGGCGCGTCTTTCCAGTCGGCCCGCTCGACCATGCGATATACCTCGGGTTCTGACGGTGCTGGGACGACGGTTAGGGTTCGTCTGAGCAGCAGGTCAAACGTCTTGAGAGCTTCAGGTAGCTTTTGATCGAGATTGCGTCGGCATTCTTCCACGGCTAACTCAGACGTGAGTCCGTCAATCAGGGTGATCTCGGAAAGCGTGAGCAGAACCTGTCCTGCCGAATCGGACGATGGAGAAGCGGCGCTTGCAAAAAGAACATCTGCGTCCACGTAGACACGCGGTCGGTTCGCCGAGTCAGGCACCGGAGGCGCCCTCCGGCGCGTCACCGTAACGCTCCGTGGTTAGCTCCTCTCGGGTTTTCTTGAGATGGGAGAGTAGTTCTTCGATAGTAAGCCCCGCCTCATTTCGCATGCGTTCGATCTCTCGCGCAAGCTGCGGCGCGATAGGTGCCATGGTCGTCAGCACAAACACCCCGTCAACATCGACGAGGTGGAGGACATCACCTTCCCCAAGTTGATACTTTTCACGTAGCCCTTTAGGTAGCGTCATCACGCCCCGCTTGCGAATCTTGACGGTTTCTGGCATAAGCTAAGCGTGCAGGGGGTAAATCAGAATGCTCTGAATTTCAGTATGTGTGACACGCAGCGTTGTCTAACTGGTTTCTCCGCACTGATTCGGGGCGATACTGAAGTCCAGCCCGGGGAATCCCACCTCGTCCGTCCATCTCCTATCCTTTTCGTCGCGCCCGAGACGGACGCGACGAGGAAGTCAAGCAGGGTAGGACATTCATTAGGACCGACGCGGTCTCGGTGCGCCACTCTTCGGCTTCGGATCGCTAAGCGATCCCGGGTTCGGTGTGACGGTGTTGGAGCGGTGGAGGGCTGTCGGGCAGTTGAGTCTCCGGGTGCTCGTAACTGGTACGATGTCCTTTCTCTGCGAACCTCAACCAGCGGCGTCGGAGCCTATTCTCTCTCGTTTTTCACGACCTGCGACCTGAACATTGTCCGGAAGAATGGCTTCTTGAGAGGCATCAGTGCAACGTTAGTAGTGTGCGCACCCTTCTCCAAGAAACGACAGCTGCCGTGAATCCAGAGTACCGATCCATCACCGGGACCTTCGACATCCTCCCCGATACCTCCACCACCGATGGCGCCAGCGACGCGCCGTCCTCAACGTGGCGCTACATTGAGGACGTGATTCACAAGGTAATGCAGCGCTTCAACGCCGAGGAGATTCGCACGCCCATTCTGGAGCCAACTCCGCTCATTGCTCGCGGTGTGGGCGCATATACCGATATCGTCTCAAAGGAGATGTTTGCCTTCGAGCGGGGAGACACGCACTACGTATTGCGGCCCGAGATCACCGCGCCGGTTGTTCGGGCTTATCTCCAACATCATCTCGATCAGCGGGGAGGGGTGCAGAAGCTCTACTACATCGGGCCGTGCTTCCGTGCTGAGCGGCCGCAGAAGGGCCGGTACAGACAGTTCCATCAGTTTGGGGCAGAAATTATGGGTACCGACGATCCGCGGGCTGACGTGGAGTGCATCGCACTGATGATGGCTATCTACGAGGAGATCGGGCTTAGCGGGCTGAGGCTCAGGCTAAACTCGGTAGGAAATCCGGCAAGCCGGGCCCGGTTTGTGGAAGCACTGCAGAACTATCTTGAGCCATATCGTCACGAACTATCCGAGACATCGCTTCAGCGACTGGAGAAGAACCCGCTGCGCATCCTTGACACAAAAGCACAGCATGAACAGGAGATTCTGCAGGACGCTCCGGTACTTCTCGATTTTCTGGACGAGGAGAGCGAAAAGCACTACGCCGAAGTGAAGACCCTGCTGCAGGATCTGGAGATCGCGTTTGTAGAGGATCCCACCCTCGTTCGCGGGCTCGATTACTACACGCACACAGCCTTCGAGCTCGAAAGTGCTGATATTGGAGCACAGAGCGCACTCGGAGGCGGGGGGCGCTACGATTTACTTGCCCAGGAGCTGGGGTCCAAGCAGGCGGTCCCTTCGATAGGATTTGCGTCAGGGATTGAGCGTCTGTTGCTGGCCATGGAGGCGCAGGGTATCGAAGCACCTGCCGCTCCAGCGGTGGACGTATTTCTTGCAGCCCTTGGAGACGAGGCGCAGCGGTGGGTCTTTCGCTGGGCGCAGCAGTTGCGGGCAGAGGGGCTCTCCGTAGGGCTTGATCTGCGCGGGCGCTCGCTCAAATCGCAGATGAAAGAGGCCAACCGGCAGCGCGCCGAGTATACGCTCATCATTGGTGGAAATGAGCTGGAGGCCGGAGGCGCTCAGGTCAAACATATGGAGTCTGGCGAGCAAGAAGAAGTTGCCTTCGACAACCTTGTCGCCTACCTGCAACGCCGCATAGAAGCGTAGCAGTGATCCGCGTGTGATAGTCTAAACCAACCTGTCTCCATTATGAATTGGGTGCCGCAACTTGAGGAAGCGCTGCGCAAAGTGCAGCTCTGGGAGGATACCTACGAGGCCTTCGATCCTCATCCCGCGATGGAGGTCAACGAGACGGAGATGGCGAAAACTATCGACGCCTATACCCGCCGTCTGCGTGGTAACTATCCCTTTTTTCACCCGCGCTACGCGGGTCAGATGCTAAAGCCGCCTCACCCGGCTGCCATGATTGGCTATGCGGCGGCCATGCGCATCAACCCGAACAACCACGCGCTTGATGGTGGTCCGCCAACGGGGAAGATGGAGAAGGAGGTAGTGCGGCAACTCGCCAACATGATCCACTACCCGGAGGGCTCTCTCGGTCACCTAACAACCAGCGGAACGCTTGCCAACCTGGAAGCGCTCTGGGTGGCGCGCGAAATCCATCCTACGTGGTCGATCGCCGTGAGCGAAGAGGCCCATTACACGCATCAGCGGATGGCGCAGCTGCTCGGGCTCGACGTCGTTTCCATCCCCACGGATCAGGCCGGTCGGATGGATCTGGGCGCGCTGGAGCACGCGCTCGAGGAGGAAAAGATCGGTACCGTTGTGGTAACCGCAGGATCGACTGGTGTTGGCGCCGTAGACCCAATCGCGGATATTCTGCAGCTTCGCCAAAGGTATGGATGCAGGGTTCACGCAGACGCGGCCTACGGAGGCTTCTTTGCAATTCTCGCGTGGGCCGAGCAGACGGACGATCCATTGTTGAGTGATGAGGTGCGGCGTCACCTTCGCGAACTCGCTGTTTGCGATTCGGTGGCCATCGACCCACACAAGCACGGACTTCAGCCGTACGGATGCGGCGCTGTGCTATTCTTCGATCGGTCTGTTGCCCGGCTGTACAAGCACGACTCGCCGTACACCTACTTCAGCTCGGACGATCTACACCTTGGGGAGATCAGCCTGGAGTGTTCAAGGGCGGGTGCTGCAGCGGGTGCGCTCTGGATGACGATGAGGGTGTTGCCGCTTGAGGCAGATGAAGGGTTGGGGCCTATCCTGGCCGCTTGCCGCCGGGCTGCCCTTGCGTGGCACGAGCGCATCGAGGCCTCAGAGCGGGTGCACGCTTTCCTCGAACCGGAGCTCGACATCCTGACGTTTCTCCCGGCTGTGGAGCCGCTTAGCGCCAAGGCGATTCACCAGCGGAGTAACGCGCTCTTCCAGAAGGCGATGAATAGTAAGAAGGAGCCGCTTTTCCTTAGCCTGTATGACGTGAGCGCCGAGGAACTCGCCGAACACGTGGAGGGGGTGCAGCAAGATCGGCCTCACGCGCAGATCCTACGGAGTGTGCTGATGAAGCCGGAGCATGAACTCCACGTCGACACGCTCCACCAGGCGTTGCTCCACCACCTCGAGTCGATGGAAGCGCCAGCGAAAGAGACGTAGTTCCTGACCCGCTACGTGTCCGATTTGTTAGTTGTAGCGTGCTCGCGCGGCGGCAAAAGCCTCAGGCGGAGCAGGCGTACCTTCGGCCTGATAGGGCCTTGCAGAACCCTCTTCATCGACGAAAATGAATAAGCCCGAGCGATTCGGGTCGTACTGTTGCAGCTGGTCATCGAGCCACTGCGCAGGTTTATCCTGTACGGCATCGCCGAGCCAGTCCATCAACGAGGAGGCGAACCAGACACGGTAGGTGGCGAAGGCGCTCTGAGCCTCGGATTCATCCTGCGGATGTTCTTGAATAACGATGGCTCCGATTCCGAACTGCTTGAAGCCCTGATATGCCGCGGCGGCGAGGCTCGGCCAGTGATCTACCAGGAACGCATGGTGATCCGTCTCAAGCGCATCTCCCTTGGGAGTCGCCTTGCTCGACCGCACGGTGATCAGGAGGCCATCGGTCGTATACGTCGTCTCGCGCGTGGACATGATTTACGGAAGGAGAGTAGCGTCGTGCAGGTTCAAAGCTCTTCAACAGGGGAGCAACGTGCGGTTCCACTGATCTTAGGTTTCTGATAAGCCCTGAGCCCGGTCCTTTCAGCTTTGTAACCAGAAAGGGCCATCCGCCGATCGGCAGATGGCCCTGGTGCCTTAGTTGTGGTTTCGCTACTACATGTTCTCCACGATCGCCTGTGCAAATTCGCTGGTTTTCAGGAGCGTTGCTCCTTCCATCTGGCGCTCGAAGTCGTACGTCACGCGCTTCTGGCTGATGGTTTTTTCCAGTGCAGTTACGATCAGATCGGCCGCCTTATTCCAGCCCATGTAGCGGAACATCATTTCTCCAGAGAGGATGATGGAGCTCGGGTTGACTTTATCCTGGCCAGCGTACTTCGGTGCGGTGCCGTGGGTGGCTTCAAAAATGGACTGCCCCGTATCGTAGTTGATATTGGCACCGGGAGCGATGCCAATGCCGCCGACTTGCGCGGCCAGGGCATCCGAGATGTAGTCGCCGTTTAGGTTCATGGTGGCGATTACGTCGTACTCGGCGGGCCGCGTTAGAATTTGCTGCAGGAAGGCGTCGGCAATCACATCTTTGATGATAATCTCCTGGCCGTCATCTGTGGTGAGGACGTGCCACGGCCCGCCGTCCAGGGGCTCCGCATCGAAAAACTCAACGGCTGTCTGGTAGCCCCAGTCGCGGAAGGCGCCCTCGGTGAACTTCATGATGTTACCCTTGTGAACGAGCGTCACGCTCTCCGCGCCTTCCTCGATAGCGTAGCGGATCGCGGAGCGGACGAGGCGCTGCGTGCCTTCTTTGGAAATCGGTTTGATGCCAATTCCACTGGAGCCTGGGAAGCGGATGGAGTCGGCGCCCATGGTATCCTGCAGAAAGTCAATAACCTGCTCGACTTCCGGCGTGCCGGCTTTGTATTCGATGCCGGCGTAAATGTCTTCAGAGTTTTCCCGAAAAACGACCATATCCACCTCGCCCGGCTCCTTAACGGGAGAGGGTACGCCGTTGAAGTGGCGGACGGGCCGCACGCACGCATAAAGATCCAGCTTCTGGCGCAATGCCACATTCAGCGACCGGATACCTCCGCCAACCGGTGTGGTAAGCGGCCCCTTGATCGCTACCAGGAATTCCTCAATCGCGTCCAATGTATCCTGAGGAAGCCACTCGTCGAACCGGTCCTTCGCCTTCTGCCCGGCAAATACTTCAAACCATTCGATGGCTCGTTCCCCATCATACGCTTTTTCGACGGCGTTATCGAACACCAGCCTTGCGGCATTCCACACGTCCGGACCAATACCATCGCCCTCGATAAACGGAAGGACGGGGTGATTCGGTACCGTTAGGGTGCCATCGGAGTCAATGGTAATCTTTTCGCCGGAGCTTGGAGGTGTGAGATTCTTGTAGGGCATGTACGTGTATTTTCGGTGATGAAAAGTTTCGTGGCGAGGCAACCGCTCCGCTCCTGCAGAAAGAAAAAATAGTATTCAGAACGATAGAAGAAAGGCCTGCAGTGGGAAGAAGCGTGAAATGTAGACTACAATCGGCCGATAAGGTCGCGGAATCGGAGTTCCCACACCTTCCATGCAGCTTCACGGACGATCGCTTTGCTCATCTTCGAGCTTCCCTCCGTCCGTTCGGTGAACACGATCGGGATCTCCACCAGCCGAAACCCCTGTCGCCACGCCCGGAATTTCATTTCGATCTGAAACGAGTAGCCGGTGGAGTGGATGCGGTTGAGCTCCAGGGTGTCAAGCACCTCGCGCCGATAGAAGACGTAGCCTGCTGTCACGTCGTAGACGGGTAGCCTCGTGATGGCGCGTGTGTAGATGCTGGCGCTGTACGAAAGGATGAGTCGGCTCAGGGGCCAGTTCATTACGCGTACCCCATCAACATACCGAGAGCCAACAGCTACGTCCGCGCGGTCCTCTTGCAGGGGTGCGGTGAGGTTGGGAATATCCGCCGGGTTGTGCGAAAGGTCGGCGTCCATCTCTCCGATGAGCTGATATCCCTGCGCCAGTGCGTAACGGAACCCCTCCCGATAAGCACTCCCAAGGCCGAGCTTTCCCTCTCGCCGCATTAGATGAACGCGTTCCGGATAATACTCTTTGAAAGCAGCAACCCGGTCGGCGGTGCCATCCGGAGAAGCATCATCCACAACCAGAATTTCGATGTGGTCCGGGAGATCGCAGACTCGCTCCAGCAGTTCATCGATGTTTTCCACCTCGTTATAGGTGGGCACAATGACGAGCGTTGAGAGGGTCGATGCTGCCAAGTGTGAGGTGCTCGGGTTAGATTTGGAGAGAGAAGCGGTGGAGACCAGAGGGTCTGCCGGGTAAAGGTATCACGATGATACGTCAACTACAACGATACTGCTTCCAGTCGACCGCTACGTGAAGCCCAATCAAAAAAGGCTAAATTGCTGCATTCGATCAGGCCAGTGCTTACCTTTTCAATCTTACGTTCGTGGCCGTTTGCAGGCTCAAGGAAAGAGAAACCTGCAATACAGGCTTGAATAGAAACGGTGGCTTTTGTGCCGCCCCGCCGGATGCGCCAGTAGCGCGTCCCCTTTTTGACTGACGAAGCTACTTAATTCTTATGGCAAGCAATTCTCAGAATCCGTCGACGGACGCCGCAAAGGACGACGCGACGACTACTGCCGAGGAGGAAGGGTTCAACAAGCCTCAAAACGAGGAAGCACGCCCGGACCCGCTTGATCTTCCTGATACGTTAGAACTGGAAGAGACGTTTAAGGTGTACCGCGGCGGCACCATCTCGCATGAGGAACTCGACTTCGATACCGAGAAGCTACTTGAGATGTACCGCAACATGCTGTTGCAGCGCCGTTTCGAGGAGCGTTCGTTGCAGATGTACCGCAAGCAGAAGATTTCCGGATTCCTCCATCTGTATATCGGCCAGGAGGCTGTTTCCACCGGCTCCGTTCAGTCTATCAACATCGGAGAAGATTCCGTCATCACGGCCTACCGCGATCACGGAATAGCGCTGGCCATGGGCATGGATACCAATGCCTGCATGGCTGAGCTCTTCGGAAAGAAAGACGGCTGCTCCAAAGGAAAAGGCGGTTCGATGCACTTCTTCGATCGTGAGAAGCGCATGTTTGGCGGCCACGGCATTGTCGGTCAGCATATCCCGGTAGGTGTTGGTATCGCCTTCGCACACAAATACAAGCAGGACGGTGGCGTTTGTCTCACCTTTCTTGGTGATGGCGCGGTTGGGCAAGGGGCGCTCCATGAGGCATCAAACCTGGCCGGGCTCTACGATCTGCCCGTGGTTCTTGTGATAGAGAACAACCAGTACGCCATGGGCACGGCCGTACACCGGGCGTTCGCCGATACGGATCTTTGCAAGCAAGCGGTGCCCTATGGGATGCCGGCCTCCGTTGTGGATGGCATGGATGTCTTCAGCGTAACGAAGGCCATGCGCGAACACGTAGAAATGGCGCGTAACAACCAGCCTTCGCTGGTAGAGATACGGACGTACCGCTATCAGGGGCACTCGGTCAGTGATCCGGCCAATTACCGGACCAAAGATGAGCTGGAAAAGAAGAAGAGTGAAGACGCCATCATTCGCCTCAAGAGCTATCTGATAGACAACGATCTCTCAAGCAACGACGAGCTCGATGAGATTGACGAAGAGGTGAAGCAAGAGGTACTGGATGCGATAGAGTTTTCCGACAACAGTCCGCTACCTGACCTCGAAGCGATCTATGATGACGTGTATGTTCAGGAAGATTACCCCTTCCTGGCCTAAGGACGCAGCGCTCCGGCAACGATAACATTCCGACAGTTAAGACAATCTAATGGCAGAACTTCAGTTTCGAGAAGCAATTCGCGCGGCAATGACGGAGGAGATGGAGCGCGATGAAGATATTTTTCTCATCGGCGAAGAGGTGGCCGAGTACGACGGCGCCTACAAGGTAAGCCAGGGGATGCTGGACCAGTTCGGTCCGAAGCGTGTGATCGATACGCCCATCAGTGAGAACGGCTTCGCCGGCCTGGGGATAGGCGCAGCCATGAATGGGTTGCGGCCCATCGTCGAATTCATGACGTTCAACTTTTCGTTCGTCGCGTTCGACCAGCTGCTGAACAACGTTGCCAAGATTCGCTACATGTCCGGCGGGCAGTTTTCGTTTCCGATTGTATTTCGTGGCCCGAACGGTGCAGCGGGGCAGCTTGCCGCCACGCACAACACGTCCGTCGAATCGTTTTACGCTCATATCCCGGGACTGAAGGTGGTCTCTCCCTCAACCCCTGAAGACGGCAAGGGCCTCCTGAAGGCTGCGATTCGGGATGACGACCCGGTCGTTTTTCTCGAAAGCGAGCGCATGTACGGGCTAAAGGGAGAAGTGTCGGACGAAGACGACTTTATCCTGCCTCTCGGCAAAGCGCATATCGTACAGGAGGGAGATGCTGTCACCATTGTGGCCAACGGCAAGGATTATTATATCGCGCTTGAGGTGGCTGACCGGCTCTCCGAAGATGGCTATCAGGCGGAAGTAATCGATCCGCGAACGATCCGACCAATGGATTTTGACACGATTATCGAGTCGATCAAAAAAACCAATCGCTGTGTCGTCATCGATGAGAGTAACCCATTTGCCTCTATCTCATCGGAAATTGCATTTCAGATCCAGGAGCGTGCATTCGATTATCTGGACGCCCCCGTCAAGCGTGTGACGGCCAAAGATGTGCCTGCGCCGTACGCCAAAAATCTGATGGACTACTACATGCCGCAGGCCGATGATGCGTACGAGGCCTGCCGCCAGGTTATGTACGTATAATCTCCCCTCGCCTTACCGCTTACCCCAACCGCTTACGAATACCACATTCCGATTATGGCCATTCCCGTTGACATGCCGAAGCTGAGTGACACCATGGAGGAGGGCGTCCTGGTGGCGTGGCTGGCAGATGAAGGTGATGAGCTTTCCGCAGGCGATGTTATCGCCCAGGTAGAGACCGATAAAGCCACGATGGACCTCGAGGTGTTTGATGACGGCGTGCTCCTCAAGAAAGTTGTGGAGGAGGGTGAGGCCGTTGATATTGGTGCGCTCATCGCAGTTCTCGGGGAGGAAGGGGAAGACATCTCCGATATCCTGGCAGAGTTCGGTGAAGGTGATAGCGACGGTAAGGCAGAAGCACAAGAGGCGGAGGACGAGGAGCCGGAAGCGGAAGAGGCTGATGTCGGTGGCGATGGTGCTCCGGAGGACGCAGAAGTGGTTGCTTCCGAAACGGAAGATGCCACGCCCGGCACGGTGGCCGCTGATGATAACGGACGTATCAAAGCCTCACCTCTGGCCCGGCGGATTGCCAGCGAGAACGAGCTCGACATTGCACAGATTGACGGTAGCGGTCCGCACGGGCGTATCATCAAGCGTGACGTGGAGGCGGCACTGGAGGACCGCGACGCCGCTCCCGCTGAGCGCAAAGCGCCAGCGAAAGAGCGCCGTGCTGACGTAGCCACCATTGAGGACGAGGAGTTCTACGAGGCTATCCCGCTCTCGCAGATGCGCAAGACCATTGCTCGCCGGCTGGCCGAGAGCAAGTATACCGCGCCCCACTTCTACCTCACCATTGATGTGGATATGGAGCGGGTGGTTAGCTTCCGGAAGAAGATCAACGAGCTGGCAGAAGAACAGGAACGCGCCAAGATATCGTTCAACGATATTATCACGAAGGCCTGCGCCGTTGCCTTGCGAGAGCATCCCGAAGTCAATAGTGCGTATCTGGAGAAGGAAGGAGAGATTCGTCATTACAAACAGGTGCACATTGGCGTAGCTGTGGCGATTGATGAGGGGCTCGTAACGCCCGTTATCCGCAACGCAGATCGCAAGGGGCTGGCTACGATTGCCGAGGAGACTCGGGAGCTTGCCGGAAGGGCGCGTGACCGGAAACTGGCTCCTGAAGAGATGGAGGGGTCGACCTTCACCACCAGTAACCTCGGAATGTTCGGGATCGAGGAGTTCACCGCGATCATCAATCCACCGAGTGCGTGTATCCTGGCCATCGGCGCTATCCGTGACGAGCCGGTCGTGCAGGATGGTGAGATTGTGCCCGGCAAACGGATGAAGGTTACGCTCTCATGCGACCACCGCGTCGTTGACGGCGCTGTCGGATCCGGCTTCCTTTCGACGCTTCGAAGCTTCCTCGAGGACCCGATGAACCTGTTGCTGTAGCTATCGATGATTGCGTGAGTTCCCCTCGATGCCATCCTCGGGCCGAGGGGGGCTGGCGGTGATCCATCCGTGAGCGGCAGGTTGAATGTTCGAAGAGAACACCTCATCCGTGAGAAACGGTCTGATTGCGCCATGCGCCTTGCCCACATCTCAGATGTTCACTTCGGGCGTATCGCCGACCCACAGATCGTAGAGGCGCTCATTGAGCAGGTAAATGCCTCCGAGGTGGACGCTGTCGTTGTCAGTGGTGATCTCTCTCAGCGTGCTCGCCCCCGGGAATTTGCCGCCGCACGCGATTTCATTCAGGCGTTCGAGTCACCCGTACTTGTCGTGCCAGGCAACCATGACGTCTATCCGTGGTGGCACCCCATCAAACGATGGTGGAAACCGCTGCAGCGCTACCGGGACATGATTCAGCGTGATCTCTCGCCATCGATTGAGCAGCCAGGCCTGCGTATCCTTGGTATCAATTCAGCGCACGGGCGCACGATCAAAGGCGGGCGGATCGGTGAGGAGGAGCGTCAGCGAATCACGGACTACTTTTCAGCGCAGCCGGACGATGTGTTCAGGGTGCTGGTGCTTCACCACCATCTGATAAAACTTAAGATGGAGCGCTCTCACGATATCGCTCGTCACGCGCGTGCAACCCTGCAGACGGCCCTTCGCCAGAAAGTAGATCTCATTCTCTGTGGTCATCTGCACATTTCCCACGTAGAGCCCATTGAGTTATCGGGGGGCGACCATCAGATCGTCATTGCATCGGCGGGGACCGCAACGAGCGATCGAGGCAGGGGCTCCAATCAGTCTACCAATTATTACAACCTGGTGGCTGTCGACGAAGCAGGCTTTGTAATCACCGAATATCGTTTTGCAGAGAGGTCGTCGAGATTTGAGGAAGAGCGGAAGCACCGGTTCAAGCGTCGGACCGAAGGTAACCTTTCGGGTTATGACGCCAGTTTATGAAGCAGGCTCTGAGCGACATACTCCGCCACTCGGGTCTGTTGCCAGCCGCCGTTGCGGCTGTTCTGCAAATCTCGACGTTTGTTTTACTCGGCGAGCCTGTCTACTGGCCATTGATATTGATGGCGTTCTGTGGTGTGGGCGGTCTCTACCAGCTTGATCGGCTGGGATGGTTTGCGCCGGAAGATAGGATCAACCAGCCGAGGCGTGAGCGATGGGCCCAGCGCAACGCTCTGCTTCTGCAGATTACGGCGGCGATATTCTTCATTGTAGCCGCCGCAATGATTCCGCTGCTCGCATTCGTCACGGTGGTGACGGCGGCCGTGCTTGCCGTCGCGGGCGTGTCCTATATCCTACCCCTTTTTCGTGGAGTACGATTGAAGAGTTCGGGTGTGAGCAAGCCGCTGGTTATATCAGTCGTCTGGGTTGCTGGCGTGGTAGCACTTCCGGCTATCGAGGCTGGGGTGGCGCTAACGCAGGAGGTACTGGGGTTCGGCGTTTACCGCTGGGCCGTGCTGTGGGCGGTAGCGCTATTGGCCGACTGGCCGGATAGGGATGGAGACTGGCAGGCGGGAATCCAGACGCCGGCGGTTCGGTGGTCGCAGTCGACGCTCTGGATGGCAGCGTGCGTGCCGCTGGCTATTGCAGGTGGGGCGGCTGGTGGACTCGCCTATGGCTACGGGAACGGCCCGCTTGCGCTTGATGCGCTCGGGTACATTCTGCTGCTGTACTGGCTCACCCGAACGGATCCGGACGCGCCTGGCTTCGCCGTTCGCCTCGATGCCTTTCTGCTGTGGCCCCTCCTTGCAGTGGTGGCAGCTTCAGCAGGATGGTTTTAAAATGATTATCTGCCAGTGAGGCGTACTGTTGAGGCACGCGTCTGGGGAGAGAGGAGGAAGGTGCGACGCGGAAAAACAAGCCGTAACCCTGTAGAGTACGCCCACAAGGCAACATATTGTGGATATGCAATATTCCGGCGCCCGCAGCACCTACCCCTCGCTGCGGCCGTCTCGGCTGCGACGCACTGCCCGGGACCGTCCCGGTCCCAGTCAGGGCACTGGTCGCAGGGTTTAATAAGATTCCTCGATCGAGGTAGAGAACAGGCCTTCGGTTGCCCAAGGCGCCCTCAGAGTGACACGAGATGGAAGGGGGAAAGCAGGGGGCGCCCGTCGCCCTTCGTCTTCGATCGCTTCGCGATCTGCGCTCAGGATGACGGGCTGGAGGGGTGGAAGGGCGCTGGGTAGTTGGGTCGC
>SLED01000234.1 GCA_007124945.1 Salinibacteraceae bacterium
ATCCGAAATCATTGGGTGCGTTCGTACGCGGCTACAAATCGGCCGTCACGCGTCGTATTAACCAATTGCGGAATACCCCCGGTGCACCCGTCTGGCAACGCAGGTTTACCCCGTGAGATAGCTATGAACTACTATTACGTGTACGTCCTACAGTCGAAGAAAGATAGCAATTTCTACGTCGGATATACGAGCAATATCAAGCGTCGCCTTCAAGATCATGAGAGCGGTAGGGTGCACTCGACAAAGGCGCGCCGTCCTCTCAAGTTGGTATACTGGGAGGGCTGCTTGAATCGCTCTGACGCAACAAAACGCGAGAAATACCTGAAATCCTCGTGGGGCAAGCGATACATAAAAAACCGCCTGGAAAATTATCTCACGGGGTGAACCACGACCACATCATCCGCAACGAACGATCGTGGCACCGCATCCGGCGGTACATCGAAACCAATCCGGCGCGGTGGACTGATGACATGCATTACCAACCGTCGTAGCGTCGCAGCGCGCTGCGTCGCTACGTATCAACAGCCCAAAACCTAATCGCATCATGGATACCACACCAAACGGATCCCCCTACGGCCCGGATTGGCCGCTGCGGATGACGGAGCTGTTGTTTCTGGATCTGGAGACGACGGGTATCCGCCCGGACCGTCGTGGTGGAATCGAGGAAATCGCCTTGCTGGATCGGAAGCGCGTCGTGCTGCACTGGATTGCAGGAAACACCACAATCGACAATTTACGCGATACTCTCGATACGCTCCTGCAAGAGCTTGATGGTCACGTGGTAGTAGGGCACAACATCGGCTTCGACCTGCATCACCTTACGCATGAAGCCCACCGGCTCGATTTGCCTGGGCCGACCGTCTGTGCTATTGACACGCTTGGTCTGGCGCGGCGTCTTCAGGTACCCGCCGTCGATTATTCGCTGGGCGCTCTGTTGCGGCTGTTCGGAAAAATGCCTGAGAGGCCGCTGCATACCGCACGCGTGGATGCAGCAGCAACGCGACAGCTGTTGTGGCAACTTGTCGCCTATGGCAATCTCACGACCCTCTCTGATGCCGGCGCTCGGCCCGTGCACTGGGTCAGTTCGTAATCTCTTTCCATAGCCTCCAACCACTATGCAAGGTACTCCTAAACCTTCCGACTTCTGGGCGAAACTGAAGTACAGGGATGACGATCGTTCTACGGGAGAGATCATCGCCTGGAATCCCCTCATGGCGCATTCTGCGGACGTGGCGGCTGTGACGGAGGCTTTGTTGACGCGCACCATCCTGCGCGATCGGATGGCCGCTTTGATGGGGTGGTCCGACCTTTCAGATGTGCACGTGGCACGGTTGGCCGCGCTGGCAGCCATCCATGATGCGGGCAAAGCTAACCATGGCTTTCAGAATCGTTCGGATCCTTCCGCACCGCCCATCGGGCACGTGCAGCCCATGGTCGATGTCCTCTCCGCTGACGCCCCCCTGCCGTACCTGTTGCCGCTTGGGATTGAGGAGATGTTTCCCTGGTTTGGGGATGACGACAACCTGATTCACTTCCTGCTTGCCACGTGGGGGCACCACGGGCGTCCAGTCAGGAATTCAGCGGGCTTCAAGCGCGACCTGTGGGAGGCATCGGGTACGCGGGACCCGATGGCGGCTTTCGAGCAGCTTGCCGGATACATAAAGACGTGGTTTCCCGAGGCCTTTACTGAAGCGCAGCCCTTTCCGTCAGCGCCCATCGTACAGCACGCCTTCAACGGCGTGTTGACGCTGGCAGACTGGATCGGGTCAGATAGCGAACGCTTCTTTCCATTTGCCGCGTCTGAAGACGACCCGATGCCGCGGGCGCGAGAAAACGGTGCGCGGGCCGTTGAAACGCTCTTTCTCGATGCGTCCACAGCCAGAAACGCCCTTGGCTCCTCTGAGGTCGACTTCACGCCCGTGCTTGACGAACCCGAGTGGGATCCATACCCCATCCAGCAGGCGTGCTACGATCTACCGCTCTACGACAACGGCAGCCTGACTATTCTCGAATCGGATACCGGCTCCGGCAAAACCGAAGCGGCGGTCGCGCGCTTTCTGCGGCTTTACCAGCACGGTCTCGTCGATGCCATGTACTTCGCGGTACCGACGCGAACCGCTGCCACACAGCTCCACGGTCGGGTTAGCGATATCATGGCGCGCGCGTTTCCCGAAGAAGAAACCCGCCCGCCGGTGGTGCAGGCCGTCCCCGGTTACATCAAGGTAGATGACGTAGAAGCCATGCGGCTACCGGGCTTTGAAGTCCGCTGGGATGAAGACCGCGACATGACCTTCCGCGGATGGGCCGCGCAGGGCCCCAAGCGGTACCTGGCCGGGCCGGTGGTGGTCGGCACGATCGATCAGGTGTTGCTCTCCACGCTCCAGGTCCGGCACGCTCACATGCGTGCTGCTGCTTTGCTACGGCATTTGCTGGTAATCGATGAGGTGCATGCTTCAGACGTCTACATGACCGAACTGACGGACCGGGTCCTGGATCTCCATCTGAAAGCCGGCGGCCATGCCTTTCTGATGTCGGCTACGCTCGGCTCCGCTGCCCGGAGCCGCCTTTCGTCACAGGGACACATTTCGGCACCCGATCCCGAGGAAGCTGAGCAGGTTGCCTATCCACTGGTCACGCACGTGGATGGGAGACGGCGCGAGCCCGTCTCAAAACACGCAACCTCTGTCGACACCCAGAAGACCGTCGTACCGGAAACCACCTCACTGGCAGATGACCCGGCGGCCATTGCAGCTACAGCCGTTCAGCACGCCCGCAATGGCGCCCGCGTGCTTATCATTCGCAACCGCGTGGCCGATTGCGTAGCTACACAGCGCGCACTCGAAGACGCCGTGGGTGATGACCACGAGTTGCTATTTCAGATAGACGGCGTACCTGCAGCCCACCACTCCCGGTTTGCGCCCGATGACCGTCGGCTCCTTGACGATACGATCGAAGATCTCTTCGGAAAAGCCACTACGCGCTCGTCCGTTGTGGCTGCAGCCACCCAAACCGTGGAGCAGTCGCTTGACATTGACGCCGACCTACTCATAACCGATCTCTGCCCGATGGACGTACTGCTGCAACGCATCGGGCGGCTCCACCGGCATTCACGGACGCGTCCCGTCGGCTATGAGAAAGCACGTTGCCTCGTGCTCACCCCGGAGGACCGCGACCTTGGCCAACACATTCGTGGCGAAGGGTTTGCGCCCGGCCCGCACGGGTTGGGCACGGTCTACCAGGACCTCCGCATGGTGGAGGCCACGTGGCGCGTGCTGGAAGATCCGTCGCTACCTGAATGGCAGATACCCAAAGACAACCGGGTGCTGGTGGAACGCGGAACGCATCCACAGCTGCTGCACGAACTCGTCGACACACTTGGTGAGGCCTGGCAAACCCACGCCCGGTACATCCTCGGCAAGAAACTGGCAGAGCAGCAGCATCCGAGACTGGTGGGCATTCCGCTACATAAACCGTTTGCCGAAGAAGAGTTTGCCCGAGACCTCGGCCAGGTGAAAACGCGCCTGGGCGGCGATGATTACCGCGCCGAACTGCCCAAAGCCACCCCGGGTCCATTCGGCCCTCTAATCAAAGAGGTAAACATCCCCGACTGGCAATTCCACACACCGCCGGACGAGGACGAAACAGCCAAAAATGTAAGCCCCTTTGACGGCGGGTTTGCTTTTGACTTCGGTGGCCATACCTTTAAGTACAACCGATTGGGGCTAACGAAACAGTCGTAATGCCCCTTCCCATGGCCTCCCTTTTATTGTTGGTGGCGCGTACGGCTTCACCACGATGAGAGTAAACAGCGGGCTACCGTCAGACACGTCTACGGAGACACCACAACGATATCGATCTCACTGCCCTCATAGCGCGCAAAGTCGGGATCTACTGTATTGATCGCTTCACACCCAGCATCCAGATACGATGCCAGAATGAGCGCATCCGCCATGGCGATGTTATTGCCGTGCGAGATACCGGCCGCATGCGTTATCACCGCGGGCGTATCCAGCCAGAGAATGTCACACGCCTCCGGGATCTGTGCCAGGAGTGCATCGGCAGTAGTGGGCTTAATTACGCCCCGGTGGCGCAGCTTCGTGAGTTCGTAGAGACACAGGCAGGACACGCACGCACGTATACGCTTGGCGTTCACATCCTCAAAGATCTCGCTTGCCTGCGGATGCTCCGTCGCAAGCAAGTAGAAGATGCCCGTATCCAAACCCACCACACTAAACACGCCCACTTTCCCGCCGCTCCCGCTGTAGGGTTTCGAGGACGTCTTCCGAAAACTCCTCTGTGCCAGCGAGCTCCAGGATCTTCTTGCGCGCCCTTTGCTGCCGCTCACGCGCGAGCTTCTCCTCAAGTGCCTCTGCCACAAACGCCGAAACGTTGTCCGTTTCCTCTTTCACCGCCTTCCCGAGTTCGTCGGGTACGGTCGCTGTGATTCTCATGGCAAACAGTATGCAAGTTAGTATGCATTCTCTACATATTAGCAGCCCCCTTCTTCCTGAGGGAGTTCCGACGTAGGACGGAAGGCAAATTTCCGCCCTGCAAACCCGACCCTTTATATTTCACATCGACCGGCTTTCATTCACTCCACAGTCTGCCATGCCTCACTCCCTGCTTGATGACGCCTGCTTCACGATTCGCACCGATGCAGAGCAGCAAAGCGTTACCCTGCCAGAGATCCTTCATCTGCTGACCACGGACAACATTGTCTCCTTCGATGCGCTGCAGACACACCAGCAGCAGCCGTGGTATGCCTTCCTCGTGCAGCTGGCTGCGATGGGGATCGCGCGTGAGACGCAGGGGGCATGGCCCGAATCGCCAGATGCATGGCGCGATGCACTGCTTGGCCTTGCTGAAGGGCAGGCGAGTGCGTGGCAACTGGTAACGGAGAATGCAGCGGAGCCAGCTTTTCTGCAGCCACCGGTTCCGGAAGGTTCGATCGATGAGGCAGGGTTCAAGGCGGACATTCCTACTCCGGACCAGCTGGACGTGCTCATTACCTCGAAAAACCACGATGTTAAGAGCACCCGCATACTACACCCGCAACCTGAGCACTGGGTGTATGCGCTCTGCACGCTGCAAACGATGGAGGGATTTTTAGGCCGCGGAAATTACGGGG